>NZ_LZJM01000097.1:0-103566 GCF_001667665.1 Mycobacterium sp. E342 | reverse complement strand
GACGGGAGCCGAACAGTGCGAATGCCGGTGCATGCCCGTCGGCGGGAATCAATGCCGCGGCCGACGCCCAGGACAAGGGCGGTCCGGGGCTGATCGAGCGGATGGTCACCTCGAAACTGCGCGTCGCGCGTCCTTCGATTCGCACGGCGGAGCCGAGTGCCACCTACCGCTTGCCGCTCAGGGCCGACGCCCGCACCGTCGGGGTGACCGCGTACCGGCTCGGACTCACCGTCGACGGCCGCGAGACGCTGTCGGGCATCTCGTTCAAGGCGCGTCCGGGCGTGTTCACCGCGGTCGTCGGGCCCTCGGCCGCGCGCAACTCCGCCCTGCTCGGACTGCTCGCCGGCTCCAGGCAGCTCAGCTCCGGGCGCGTCACCGTCGACGGCCACGACGTGCACGCCGCGCCGCAGTCCATGCGCACCCGCATCGGCATCGTGTCGCCCGACGACCGCCTGCACCGGCAGCTCACGGTCGAACGGGTCGTGGGATACGCCGCCGAACTGCGCCTGCCGCAGGATGTTTCGCCCGAGCAACGAGACCGCGTGGTCAGCCAGGTTCTCGAGGAACTCGAGCTGACACCGCACCGGGCCACTCGGATCGGCAAGCTGTCGCCCGAGCTGCGCCGGTGCGCCGCGCTCGCGGTCGAGCTCGTCACCCGGCCGACGCTGCTCGTGGTTGACGAGCCGAACGCCGGCCTGGATGCGGAACAACAGCGCCACGTGATGGCGATGCTGCGCCGCCAGGCCGACATCGGCTGCGTGGTCGTGGCGGCCGCGTCATCGCAGACGTCGTTGACCGGCCTGGACCTGTGCGATCAGGTGCTGGTTCTCACCTCGGCCGGTACGACGGCATTCCTCGGGCCGCCCGCGCAGATCGGGGCCGCGATGGGCACGGCCGACTGGTCCGCGGTGCTCGCCCGGGTGGGCGCCGATCCCGGCGGAACCCATCGCGCGTTCCGTGCCCACCCGTCGGCGTCGGCGTTGACTGCGCCGCCCGAGGTGGCCGCCCCGTCGCCGCCGCCCGCCGAACCCCCGATGGCGCGGCAGGTCCGGCTGCTGGCCCGCCGCGACGTCAGGCTGATCTTCGCCGACCGGCTCTACTTCATGGTGGTGGTGGTTCTGCCGTTCCTGCTGGCGGGCGTGACGCTGCTGATTCCGGGCGATTCGGGCCTGGCCCGGCCGCCGGCGGGCGCCGCCCACCCGCACGAAGCCATCGAGATCCTGGCCGCTCTCAACGTCGCCGCGGTGATCATCGGCACCGCACTGACGATCCGGGCGGTGGTGGGCGAGCGGCGCGTCTTCCGGCGCGAGCAGACTCTCGGGCTGTCGACGACGGCCTACCTGGCCGCCAAGATCCTGGTGTTCGGCGTCGCCGCGGCCCTGTTGACGGCCATCGTGTTCGCGATCGTCGTCGCCGACAAGGGCGGTCCCACGCGCGGCGCCGCCTTGCTGCACAACGCCACCCTCGAGCTCTATGTGAGCGTGGCGGTGACGGCCATCGTGTCCGCGGTGATCGGGCTCGCGTTGTCGGCGCTGGGCACGCGGCTGCGTGAGGTGCTGCCCCTGCTGTTGCCGGTGATCCTGGCGTCGGCGCTGTTCAACGGGAGCCTCGTTCAGCTGGTGAGCAAGTGGGGCTTCCAGGAGATCTCCTGGTTCGTTCCCGCCCGATGGGGCTTCGCCGCCTCGGCATCGACGGTCGACCTGCGCAGGGTCGACGCGCTGGCCGCCGACTCCCAGACGTGGACCCACTACAGCGGTTGGTGGGTGTTCGACATGACCATGCTGGTGCTCTTCGGCGTGGCGGCGACGGGCTTCGTCCTCTACCGGCTGCGGCCCGAGCCCGGCCTGGCCGGCATCACATCGCCAACAACAGGAACTGAGTGACCTGGCGGGGCGAGAAGTTGTTGTCGCTGACCAGCACCACCGACTGGCGGCCGTCGGGCAGCTTGGGGCCCAGCGTGATGCCCTCGACATTGTCCAGCGGTGACAGTCCCGGCGTGGACGACAAATCGACCGCCAGCGTTTTACTCATGTGTGTCACCGCCCCGTGCTGCATCGACGGGGTGGTCAAAACGTCTGTCGCCGCCCCGATTTCGGCGCGGTAGATCCGCACCGTCGGCGGCAGGGCCGACGATCGTTCGATCACCAAGAAGGTGGTGTCCGACAGGGCGACCAGATCGGACACACCGTTGACATCGGCGGGCGGTGCCGGCGGCTCCATCGGGTAGGCGTATTGGGCGGTGGGCGCGCCGGTCGCGACGTCGAACTTCGTGATCCGGGTGAGGATGCGATGGCCGCCGTCGCTGAGCGGACCGTCGTTGTAGCCGGGGTCCTCCATCGCGGCGAACAGCGACCGGCCGTCGGGTGTCAGCGCCAGGCCCTCCAGCGCCTTGTCCCTGCGCGGGCCCATGCGCTGAACGGACATCGCCAGATTGGCCGGCAGGGTGAACTGGCCCAGGTAGGCGCCGTCGAGCGCGGCGGTCCGGATCCAGGGGTCCAGCAACACCGGGCCGGCGGTGAGCCGCTCACCTTCGGAGGACCAATACAGCCGCTGCCGGGCGGGATCGAACGCGATGCCTTCGGGGTCGGGGGGAACGATCGGCGGCGTGGTATCCGCCCTGAGCGGCGGGAACGGCCGGCCGGACGGGTCGAGCAGCGGATGGGTGCCGGTGAACGTGACTCTGTCAATTCCCCTGTCCGACAGGGACAACTGCACCGTGTAGAACCGGGCCGGATTCTTCTTGGAGCGATCATCGCTGATCACGTAGTAGAGCTGACGGCCCGGGTCGTAACTGAGCGCCGACAGCCCGCCGATGATGGTGCCGTCGAAGGTGGCGTCGAACGGGACCTGCGACTGGCCCAGATACGTCAGCATCGGCCGCGGCGCGGGCGGACGCCCGGACGCGCATGCCGCCAACGCCAGGGCGAGACACATGCACGCCACCCACCGCCTCATACCCGAGAAGGTAGCGGGCGAGCGTGCACTCAGCGCGAAAATCCGGCCTCGACCTCGCAATGAATGCACGTTCGGTGAAAATCGGGTTGTTGTTTCACGCACCGCGAACCGGGGGATACGGTCGGTTTATGGCGCCAGATAGCACAACCATTGCCGAGCAGCTGCGCAACGCCCTCGACGGGCGTTGGCGCGACGTCAAGAACCAGCTGCGGTCCACCATGAGCGAGGACCTCTTCCGCCCGCACTACACCCCGAACACGGTGATCGCGCGCACCAAGGTGGCCGAGCAGATGAGGATCATGGCCGCGTTCGGCGCCGCCGCGGACAACTTCCGCAAAGAACATGGCGGCACCGGCGACATCGGCGCCGCGATCACGATGATCGAGATGCTCGCGATGTCGGATCTGTCGTTGATGGTCAAGGCCGGCGTTCAATGGGGGCTGTTCGGCGGGGCCGTGGAAAACCTCGGTACCGAGCGCCACCACGAGGCGTACGTGAAGAAGATCATCAGCCTGGAATTGCGGGGCTGCTTCGCGATGACCGAGACCGGACACGGCAGCGACGTGCAGTCGCTGGAGACGACCGCGACATATGACCCCGCGACACAGGAGTTCATCATCGACTCCCCCACGCCGACGGCCCGCAAGGATTACATCGGCGGGGCGGCCGAAACCGCCACCATGGCAGCGGTATTCGCGCAACTGATCACGACCGAGAACGGCGAGCCGGTCCAGCACGGCGTGCACTGTCTGCTGGTGCCGATCCGCGACGCCGACGGCAACGACCTGCCCGGGGTGACGACGTCGGACTGCGAGTACAAGGGCGGCCTGCCCGGCGTCGACAACGGCCGCATCGTCTTCGACCACGTCCGCGTCCCGCGGGTGAACCTGCTGAACAAATACGGCGACGTGGCGCCGGACGGCACGTACAGCTCGCCGATCGAGAATCCCAACCGCCGGTTCTTCACCATGCTGGGCACGCTGGTGCGCGGGCGGATCACGGTGGGTGGCAGCGCGGGCGCCGCCGGTCGCGTCGCGTTGGACATCGCCACGCGATACGCCTTGCAGCGCAAGCAATTCAGCGCACCCGATGACGAGTCCGAGGTGCTGATCATGGACTACCTGGTGCATCAGCGGCGGCTGTTTCCGCTGATAGCCAAGTCGTACGCGCTGCAGTTCGCGCAGAACGAGCTGGTCAGTAAATGCCACGACATCCAGACCGCCGACGCCGTCGACGCCGACGAGCAGCGCGAATTGGAGGCGCGCGCCGCCGGCTTGAAGGCGGCCAACACCTGGCACGCGTCCCAGGCGATTCAGGAGGCGCGAGAGGCCTGCGGCGGCGCGGGCTACATGGCCGAAAACCGGTTGGTCGCGCTGCGCGGCGACACCGACGTCTTCACCACGTTCGAGGGCGACAACCACGTCCTGACGCAGCTGGTGGCCAAGGAGCTGCTGACGGCTTACGCCGACGACATCCGCAGCATGAGCCCCGTCGAATGGGTCCGCTTCGCCGCCAACACCGTCGGTGAGCGAGTGGTCAAACGCACTGCGGCAGAGACGATCATCCAAACCATCGTCGACGCCCGGCAGGACAGCGAGGAAGAGGGCAGCCTGTTCAACCGGGGCACCCAGATCAAGATGTTCGAGGACCGGGAGGAATACCTGCTCGCCTCCGTCGCGCGCCGGCTGCAGGCCAAATCCAAGGAGATGTCGGAGTTCGACGCGTTCAACGCGGTGCAGGACCACGTGCTGCACGCCGCGGCCGCGCACATCGACCGGGTGATCCTCGAAGCGTTCGTCGCCGGCATCGACGCCTGCCCGCACGAGGAGGCCCGCGAGCTGCTGGGCATCGTATGCGACCTGTACGCGCTGTCGGTGATCGAGGACGACAAAGCCTGGTACATCGAGCATCGGTACCTGTCCACCGAGCGCGCCAAGGCCGTCACCCGGGGTATCAACGATCGATGCCGCGCGCTGCGCCCGCACGCGCAAACGCTCGTCGATGGTTTCGGGATCCCCGAGCAGCTGCGCTATGCCGAGATGCTGCACCCGGAGAACTTGGCGGAGACGGTCACGAGCTGACGGGCTGCTCGCCGAGCATCTCCCAGCCGGACCGCGCCGCGTCCCGTTGCGGCCTGACGTATCTGACCCAGGTCAGGATCGCGGCGCCGACATAACAGATCAGAAAGAACCAGAACGCCGGCGTCTCGGTGTCGGCGCTGGCGTAGGACTGCCGCAGCACCAGGTTGATCACCACTCCCCCGAGTGCGCCCAGCGAGCCGGCGAATCCGATCAGCGCTCCTGCCCGCACGGTCTCCCAGTGCCGCCGCTCGGCGTCGGCGACACCCAGAGCACGGCTTCGCTCCGCCACGACCGACGGGATGAGCTTGAACACCGACCCCTTGCCGATGCCGCAAAAGATAAACAGCGCAATGAATCCGACGACGTAGCCGATTGTCGTGAAAGCCCCCACCGGGTCGCCGGGGACGCGGGTGAGGTCTTCGTGGGTGCTGACGGCGACCAGGAAGCCTCCGGCGGCGATCATGGCGGTCAGGACGATCAGCGTGACGCGACCGCCGTCGAAACGATCGCCCAGCCTGCCACCGACCACCCGCGCGATCGATCCCAACAGCGGTCCGACGAAGGCGATTTCGGCAGCGTGCAGGGCGGCCTGCCCGTGGCTTTGCCCGGCCGCCATCAGGTTGTGTTGCAGCACTTGGCCGAAGGCGAACGCGAAACCGATGAAGGATCCCGCGGCGCACATGTAGAGGAATGAGATCGCCCAGGTATCGGGAAACGACAGGACGGATCGCACGTGGGCGACCTCGATGGAGTGGTCGAGGTTGTCCATGAACAGCGCCGCGCCGACACCGACGACGGCCAGGAGCACCAGATAAACGGCGCACACCCAGTACGGCGCCCTATGGCCGGCGGTGGCCAGGACCACCAGGCCGACGGCCTGGATGGCCGCGGCACCAAGGTTGCCGATCCCGCCGGTGAGCCCCAGCGCCATGCCCTTGCGCCGCTGCGGATAAAAGGATTCGACGTTGGCCAGCGACGCCGCGTAGTTCCCGCCGCCCAATCCCGTCAGCGCCGCGCACACCAGGTAGGGCCACAGTGGCAGGCCGGGATGGGCCAGCAGTGCGATGGCTCCCACGGTCGGGATCAGGAGCACGACCGATGACAGCACCGCCCAGTTACGCCCGCCGAACCTGGCGGTACCCATCGCGTAGGGGATACGCACGAGGGCCCCGACCAGGGCGGCGGTGGCACCCACCAGCAGCTTGTCGCCGGTGGTGAAGCCGTAGACGTCCTCCGGCATGAACAGCACCATGACCGACCACAGGTACCAGATGGAAAAGGCGACGTGCATGGTCGCGATCGACCAGATCAGGTTCCGGCGGGCAATCAGCCTGTTCCCGGCTTCCCACGCCGCGACGTCCTCTGGGTCCCAGTGCGAGAGGCGCCGCGAGCTGCCCATGAGACCTGCCTTCCTCCGCCGGATCCACTGCCTGGCACTGGTTGTCAAGGATGACAGGGCTTGCCTGGTTATGGCGCAGCCCGGCGTAAGAGTCTACTGAATAAAGCCTGTGAAATTGGTCTTTTGTCCGCGCGAAAGCCCCTCTCGGGACTGAATATTCACAACACGGGCCGGACAATCAACGTGCGGGATTCGCGCGTGTTCGGCTTGTGGCCCAACGTCATTGATTCGGGATCTTGCCGAGCGCCCTCAGCTTGCCGTCCGGGCCGATCTCGAACTTCACCGTGCCGATACCGGTGGGGCAGCACGGCTGATCGTTGCCCTTCAACCATTGGTACTGAACCGTGATGGCGTCCTCGGAGGGCGGAAGCACGGTGATGTACGGCTTCGGGTTCGGGGTCGCCGTGCCCAGCGGCGTGTTGTGATCGAAGAACAGCAGCTGCTGGCCGGTGGATTCGCCGGCAATGGTCGGGATGATCTGCACCCAGTACAAGCGGCACTTCCTGGCATGTCCGCGAGCGATTTCCACCCACGTCGTACCCGGGACGGTGATGGGAACCGACGCGATGGCGCGCTGCACCGTGTCGGGCGCCGGCCCGTCGGAGTCCTTGCACTTGTCGGCCGGCGCGGGCGGCGCACCGGTGTGCTTCTCGCCGCAACCGGAGGCCAGCAGGATCAACAGGATCACCATCAGCCGACGCACGCGGTGAGCTTAGCGAAGGCTGTGAATGTGCCGTTTGTTTGGTCGGAGACGCCATTCCGATGGGTAATGCCGCCACCGGCCCCGGTAGCCTTGAGCGCAGCCAGCGGGTCGACGATGACCCTTGCTGACCTGGGGGTTTGCGGCATTTCCGAGACTTCACGGACGCGCTTTGGCCGGTGAGAGGAAGCCGTAAAACGGGGGAAACTCCGGATACCCGGTGCCGAAACATCCTCGTCGCACCATTCGATGTAAGCCTGTTGCGCTCAAAGGAGGGAAGTGCGTGACCAGGGAGTCCATGGCGTCTCACAACGATGCCGTGAACACCGTGTGCGCTTACTGCGGCGTGGGCTGCGGGATGGTGTTGCAGGTCACAAACGACGCCGAGAGCGGCCGGCGTCACATCACGAAGTCGGTTGGGGACAAACAACATCCGGCCAACTTCGGCCGGTTGTGCACCAAAGGAACCACCACTTCGGACCTGTTGCAGGCGCCCGGTCGGATGGAAGCGGCGCACGTGCGCGCCGACCGCGGTGAACCGATCGAGGCCGTCGACATCGACAGCGCGATCACGCAGTGCGCGAACCGGTTACGGGCGATCATCGATGCGCACGGGCCGGATTCCTTCGCCATGTACGTGTCGGGACAGATGTCCATCGAGGCGCAATATCTGGCGAACAAGTTGACCAAGGGCTTCATCGGCACCAACCAGATCGAGTCGAACTCACGGCTGTGCATGGCCAGCGCCGGTTCCGGCTACAAACTCTCGCTGGGGGCGGACGGGCCGCCCGGCTCATACCAGGACTTCGAACACGCCGACGTCTTCTTCGTCATCGGCGCCAACATGGCCGACTGCCATCCCATCCTGTTCCTTCGGATGCTGGACCGCGTCAAGGCCGGGGCAAAACTGATCGTCGTCGATCCGCGCCGCACCGCGACCGCGGACAAGGCCGACCTGTTCCTTCAGATCGCGCCGGGTACAGATCTCGCCCTGCTCAACGGGCTGCTGCACCTGATCGTCGAAAACGGACACACCGACCCCGAATTCATCGCGGAGTTCACCGACGGGTGGGAGGTGATGCCCGGCTTCCTCGAGCAGTACGCCCCGGGCACGGTCAGCGAGATCACCGGGATCCCCGAGGCCGACATCCGCGCCGCGGCCCGCATGATCGGTGAAGCCGAGAACTTCGTGAGCTGCTGGACCATGGGCCTCAACCAGAGCACGCACGGCACCTGGAACACCAACGCCCTGTGCAACCTGCATCTGGCCACCGGCGCGATCTGCAAACCCGGCAGCGGCCCCTTCTCGCTCACGGGCCAGCCCAACGCGATGGGCGGCCGCGAAATGGGTTACATGGGACCGGGTTTGCCCGGCCAGCGCTCCGTCCTGTCGGCGGAAGACCGCTCCTTCACCGAAGACCAGTGGGCCCTCCCCCGAGGAACGTTGCGCACTGATGTCGGCACCGGCACCATCGACATGTTCTCCCGGATGGCCGAGGGCGACATCAAGGCGTGCTGGATCATCTGCACCAATCCCGTTGCCTCCGTGGCTAATAGGCGAACCGTGCTGGCCGGGCTGGAGCGCGCGGAATTGGTCATCACCCAGGATGCCTTCCTGCAGAACGAGACCAACGAATACGCCGATGTGCTGCTGCCGGCGGCCCTGTGGTCGGAGACCGAGGGCGTGATGGTCAACTCCGAGCGCAACATGACGCTGTTCCAGCCCGCCGTCACGGCCCCGGGTGATGCGCTGCCCGACTGGCAGATCATCGCCCGGATCGCCTGCGAGATGGGCTTTTCGGGCGCCTTCAGCTACAACTCCGCCGACGAGGTCTTCGAAGAGATCAAGCGATTCTCGAACCCCAAGACCGGCTATGATCTGCGCGGAGTCAGCTACGAGCGGCTGCGCCGGGGCCCGCTGCAGTGGCCCTGCGCGCCGGAGAACCCGGGCGACCGCAACCCCATTCGTTACCTCAACAACGGGGTCAGTCAGACCCTGCTGGTCCGCGAAGACGGCAGCGCACCCCGTTTGGCCTTCCCCACCGAGAACGGTCGCGCGGTGTTCTTCGCCCGCCCGCACCTGCCGCCCGAGGAAATGCCGGACAACGACTACCCGTTCCTGTTGAACACCGGCCGCCTGCCGCACCAGTGGCACACGATGACCAAGACCGGCAAGGTCGCCAAGCTCAACAAGCTCAATCCCGGGCCGTTCATCGAAATCCACCCCGAGGATGCCGCACGACTGGAGATCGCCGACGGCGACGCGACAGAAATCGCTTCCCGGCGTGGCCGGGCCGTGCTGCCCGCCGCGATCAGCGACAGGGTGCGCCCCGGTAACTGCTTCGCCCCCTTCCACTGGAACGACGTCTTCGGCGAATACCTGGCGATCAACGCCGTCACCAACGACGCGGTCGATCCCATCTCGAACCAACCGGAATTCAAAGCGTGCGCCGTCACGTTGGCGAAAGTCGCTGTCGCCGCGGCCGATCCGGCCGCCAAGCCGGCGGCGGACGCCGACACACCGCAACCCGCGCCCACGGAGGTCACGGAAATCAGCGTGTCACAGGTCGATGCCCTGGCCGACTTGCTCGGGGTGGCAACCAAAGCCGTGCCGGAATTCGACGAGCTCGGCCGCTCCTACCTGGCCGGGATGTTGACCGCGCTTCGCTCGGACGCCGGGCGACGCGTGACGGGGGTGCCCACCCTGCCCCAAAGCGCTCCTTTCGATTCCGGCACCCGGCTATGGGTGGACGGTCTGCTCGCGGGTCTGTTCTCGCGCGATGACGCGCCCCGCCCGGCGCCGGCCGCCAAGCAATCCACGACCGAGCCCCCCAACACCAAACCCGCGCCACGGGCACCCATCGTGGTGTTGTGGGCGTCGCAGACCGGGAACGCCGAAGAGCTCGCCGCCGAGGTCGCCGCGCGGCTGGGCGACGCCGAGTTGCCGGTCGCGTTGCACGCCATGGACGACTTCCCGGTGGCCGAGCTGGCCACGACGCGGGAACTGCTGCTGATCACCAGCACCACCGGTGACGGTGAACCGCCGGACAACGGTGCCGGCTTCTGGCGGGCGCTGACGGCGGACGGCGCGGCCAGGCTGACCGACACCCGTTACGCCGTGCTCGCCCTCGGCGACTCGAACTACGACGATTTCTGCGGCCACGGACGCAGCCTCGACACACGCCTCACGGAACTGGGCGCGACCCGCATCGCCGATCGAGCCGACTGTGAGCCCGACTATGACGACGCCGCGGCCAAGTGGCTGGGCGAGGTGATGGAGGCGCTCACCCGCGCGCCGGCGCCTGTCGGCCGCGATCAGCACGCGCCGGCACGCGCAACGCCCACGGTCCCGTCGCCCTCCCGGGCCGCCCGGCCGGGCGCGGGCACCTACAACAAAAAGCATCCGCTGATCACCGGCGTGGTCCGCAACACCGTGCTTAGTCGGCCGGAATCGGCAAAAGACGTGCGTCAGCTGGTTTTCGACCTGCCGGAAGAAACGGTGAAGTACGAAGCCGGTGACGCGCTCGGGGTGTGGCCGCGCAACAGTGACCAACTGGTCGACGAATGGCTCTCCGTCACCGGACTGGACGGGCAGACCCCGGTCGAGGTCGGCGAGCACGGGTTGATGTCGTTGCGCTCCGCCCTGACCGAGCGCCTGGAGATCGCCCACATCAGCCGGGACCTCGTGCGGTTCGTGCAGGAGCGCACCGGCGACCCGAAACTCGCCGAGCTGCTGAAGCCGGACAACAAAGCCGCCCTGAGCGATTGGACATGGGGCCGCCAGTCCATCGACCTGCTGGCACGTTTACCGGTCTCGGCGTCGGCCCACGAATGGGTGCGGGTCCTCAAACGCCTTCAGCCGCGGCTGTACTCGATCTCGTCGAGCCCTAAAGAGCACCCCGGGGAAGTCCATCTGACGGTGTCGCCGGTGCGTTACAACTTCCAGGGCGTCCCGCGCCGCGGGGTGTGCTCGACATATCTCGCGGACCGCTCCCCCGGCGACCGGGTCGCCGTCTATCTGCAGCCATCGAGCAACTTCCGGCCGCCCAGCGATCCCGACACCCCGATGATCATGGTCGGTCCCGGCACCGGGATCGCGCCGTTCCGTGGTTTCCTGCAGGAGCGTCGCGCGCTCGGCCACACCGGCCCCAACTGGCTGTTCTTCGGTGAACAGCACGCGGCCACCGACTACTACTACCGGGACGAGCTCGAGCAGATGCGCAGCGACGGGTTCCTCACCGAGTTGGACCTCGCCTTCTCCCGGGACCAACGCGAGAAGGTGTACGTGCAGCACCTGATGCGTCAGCGCGGCGCCCAGCTGTGGCACTGGCTGCAGGACGGGGCCCAACTGTACGTGTGCGGCACCGCGGACCCCATGGCCAAGGACGTCGACCGCGCGCTCTGCGAGATCGCGGCCGAACACGGCCGGCTCGAGCCCGATGACGCCAAGGAGTACGTCCGCTCGTTGAGCGCCGACAAGCGCTATCACCGCGACGTGTACTAGGGCTGCCGTTCCCGCCCGACTCGTAATACGACGGAAACGTCGCGCACCTGTCGCTGAAACAACCTCGCTGCACCATTCAGTCATTGGTGGCGCCGAGGAGGGACTTACGCGTGGCTCTGGATTTCGATGGGCCCCTCGAGGACACCGTGCAGGCCGTCTGCCCGTTGCGGTGCCGCCTGCGCCGGGCCGCCGCAGGCGACGACGGTGACCAGGTCGACTGGGCCGGGTTGCCGATCAACTTGGACCTGGCGTTCTCGCCCCAGCAGCGCGACAAGGTGTACCGGCAGCACCTGATGCGCAAGCGCGGCACACAGCTGCGGCGCTGGGCGCCAATCGGGTCTCACTTGTGCGTTTGCGAAGAAACCGCCCGCGACGCACACCTCTAGCTACAGTTCGCATCCCGCGCTCGCCGTGAGATTCGGCGGCAGTTAAGTTCAGCGCGAGCGTAAAACATTATCTGCGAAAGCAATTCCGCGCGGATAGGCTGGCTGGGTGGCCGATCATCCGTCGTCATACTTGGTGCTGGCGTCCCAGCGCAGTGGCAGCACGCTACTGGTCGAGTCGCTGCGCGCGACCGGCGTCGCGGGCGAGCCGCAGGAGTTCTTCCAGTACCTGCCGGCCACCAGCCAGGCGCCACAGCCCCGCGAATGGTTCGCCGGCGTGGAGGACGAGTCGATCCTGCGCCTGCTTGACCCGCTCGACGCGGGCACCCCGGACCTCGCGCCGGCCGAGATCTGGCGCGACTACATCCGCACGGTCGGCAGGACGCCGAACGGCATCTGGGGCGGCAAGCTGATGTGGAACCAGACGCCGCTGTTGTTGAAGCGTGCTAAAAACCTGCCGAATCGCAGCGGCGACGGCTTGCTTGCGGCGATCACCGACGTAGTCGGCGAGGAGCCGCTCTTCATCTATGTGTACCGCCCCGACGTGATTTCGCAGGCGGTGTCGTTCTGGCGGGCGGTGCAGACGCGGGTGTGGCGGGGGCGGCCCGACCCGGCCCGCGACGCGCGCGCCACCTATCACGCGGGCGCGATCGCACACGTCGTGACCATGCTGCGCGCCCAGAACGAGGGCTGGCGAAATTGGTTCGCCGAGGAAGACGTCAAGCCCATGGAGATTCCGTATCCGGTGTTGTGGCGCAACCTGACTCAGGTGGTGGCCGCCATCCTGGAGGCGTTGGGGCTCGACCCGCGGCTGGCGCCCGAGCCGGTGCTGGAACGTCAGGCCGACCAGCGCTCCGACGAGTGGGTGGACCGGTACCGTGCGGATGCTGAGAAGCTCGGCCTGCCAACCTGACCGCGGTGGACGGCCGAGGGCTTCGGCAAACGACGAGCCAAACGGCGAAATCCTTGGATGTCCTATAGTGGGGCCTATGCAACAGGCCACACAGCCGTGCCTCATCATTACGCGCCGCTTGACCGTGCGCTGTTGTTGTCGCTGTTGTTGATTTCCTGACGCCGCAGGAATCGTCGCGCTTACCGCGGTTTGCGGGCACCGGCACAGGTAACACCCCCTTGCCGCCCACGCGCGACAGTCAATCCCAGGAAGATCAACCCATCGATGACCATGTTGTCCCCGCGCCACCGCGCCGCCATCGAATTCGACATCACCCGGCGCGCCGACGAAGCTTGTACTGACATCGTTTGAGGAAGACGGATGAGCATCGCAGAGAACGTCACGCAACTAATCGGAAATACGCCGCTGGTCCGGCTGAACCGGGTCACCGAAGGCGCAGTCGCCGACGTCGTCGCCAAGCTGGAATTCTTCAACCCCGCAAACAGCGTCAAGGACCGTATCGGGGTGGCCATGCTGGACGCGGCCGAGCAAGCGGGCCTGATCAAACCCGACACGATCATTCTGGAACCGACCAGCGGGAACACCGGCATCGCGCTGGCGATGGTGTGCGCCGCCCGGGGTTACCGGTGCGTACTGACGATGCCGGACACCATGAGCACCGAACGCCGAATGTTGTTGCGCGCGTTCGGTGCTGAGATCGTCCTGACGCCGGGCGCCGACGGCATGGCGGGTGCCATCGCCAAGGCCGAAGAGTTGGCCAAGAACGACCAGCGGTACTTCATACCTCAGCAGTTCGAGAATCCCGCGAATCCGGCGATCCACCGCAAGACGACGGCCGAAGAGGTATGGCGGGACACCGACGGCGAGGTCGACTTCTTTGTCGCCGGGGTCGGCACCGGTGGCACCATCACCGGCGTCGCCCAGGTCATCAAGGAACGCAAACCATCGGTGCAGATCGTGGCCGTGGAGCCCGCAGCGTCGGCCGTCCTGTCCGGGGGGCAGAAGGGACCTCACCCCATCCAGGGCATCGGCGCCGGATTCGTGCCGCCGGTGCTCGATATGGATCTGGTCGACGAAGTCGTCACGGTCGGCAACGAAGAGTCGCTGGAAATGGCCCGACGGTTGGCGCGGGAGGAGGGGCTGCTGGTCGGCATCTCCTCGGGCGCGGCCGTGGTGGCCGCGCTTGAGGTGGCCCGCCGCCCGGAGAACGCCGGCAAGCTCGTCGTGGTCGTGCTGCCCAGCTTCGGCGAGCGCTATCTGAGCACGCCACTCTTCGCCGACCTGGCGGGATAGCAATGCTCGCGACGATACGACGTGACATCCGGGTGGCCAGGGAGCGTGACCCGGCCCGCCCCACCACGCTGGAGGTGATCTTCGCTTACCCCGGCGTGCACGCCATCTGGGCGCATCGCATCAACCACTGGTTGTGGCTTCGCGGCGCACGGCTGGCTGCCCGAACGCTGGGGGAACTCACCCGCATCCTGACCGGCGTCGAGGTCCACCCCGGCGCGGTGCTGGGCCCGGGCCTGTTCATCGACCACGCGACCGGCGTCGTCATCGGAGAGACGGCCGAGATCGGCGAGGACGTCACGCTCTACCACGGGGTCACCCTGGGCGGCAGCGGCACGGATACGGGCAAGCGCCACCCGACGATCGGTGACCGAGTCGTCATCGGTGCCGGCGCGAAAGTGCTCGGAGCGATCAAGATCGGCGACGACAGCCGAATCGGCGCCAACGCCGTCGTCGTCAAAGAGGTCCCGTCGAGCGCCGTGGTCATCGGGGTGCCCGGACAGGTCATCAGCAGGCACGGCCGAAGCAGCCCGGACGACTCGATGATGCCCGACCTCGTCGGCGTCAGTCTCCAGTCCCTGCTCACCAGGGTCGCCAAGCTGGAGGCCGCCAACGACGGGCAACAATCCACGCGTGTCATCCGGCCACCCGAAGCCGGGGTGTGGCACGGCGAAGACTTCTCGATCTGAGGGATCCATTGAGCACTGTGATGGTCGTGGTGACCGCGCTGATCGCGACGCTGGGAGCCGCCAGCGCGGCAGGCGTGCTGGTCAATCGACGCTCGGGGGTGCTGCGCGAGACGGCTCCGGGCCTGCCGCAGGACACGGCCGACCTCGGCTTATCCGAGGTGGGTCCGACGGTCGTGCACTTCACTGCCGCCTGGTGCGGTCCCTGCGCCTCGGTGCGTCGCGTGGTCGAGCAGGTGTGTACGGATCTTCCGTACGTCACTCATGTCGAGATCGACATCGACGCCCACCCCGCCGCCGCCAAACGGCTTTCGGTGCTGTCGCTGCCGACCACGTTCATCTTTGACGCCGGGGGCCGTCAGCGATACCGCAGCGCGGGCGTACCCAAAGCCACGGAGTTGCGGCAGGCGCTGCAGCCTCTGTTGGCTTGACCGGCCGCCGACTGGCGCTTCAAACGCTCTTCAAGATGCGTTCACCGCGATCGACGCTACGGTTGCCCCAGGGGCCAAGCAGGGGACGGAGATTGCGATGAGCGACGCCCACGCGCCGCGGATTCCGCCGGCACTCGCTGCGCCGAGCCTGAACCGCGGAGTCGGCTTCACGCACGAGCAGCGCCGCCGGCTGGGGCTGACCGGACGACTGCCCTCGGCGGTGCTCACCCTCGACGAACAGGCCGACCGGGTATGGCATCAATTGCAAAGCCTGGCAACCGATCTGGGCCGCAACCTGCTGCTGGAACAGCTGCACTACCGCCACGAACTGCTCTACTACAAGGTGCTCGAAGACCACCTGCCCGAGCTGATGCCGGTGGTCTACACCCCCACCGTCGGCGAGGCCATTCAACGGTTCTCCGACGAATACCGCGGGCAGCGCGGGCTGTTCCTGAGCATCGACGAGCCCGACGACATCGAGGCGGCCTTCGCGACCTTCGGGCTGGAGCCCGGTGACGTCGACCTGATCGTGTGCACCGACGCCGAAGCGATCCTGGGCATCGGCGACTGGGGCGTGGGCGGCATCCAGATCGCGGTGGGCAAGCTCGCGCTGTACACCGCCGGCGCCGGCATCGACCCGCGCCGCTGCATCGCGGTCTCGCTGGACGTCGGCACCGACAACGAACAACTCCTGCAGGATCCCTTCTACCTGGGCAATCGTCACGCCCGGCGCCGCGGCGCCGAATACGACGCCTTCGTCAATCGCTACATCGAAACCGCGCACCGGCTCTTCCCGAGGGCCATCCTGCATTTCGAGGACTTCGGGCCCCTGAACGCCCGGGGCATCCTGCACACCTATGGCGACAAGTACTGCGTGTTCAACGACGACATCCAGGGCACCGGCGCCGTGGTCGTCGCGGCCGCCTACGGCGGATGCCACGTCACCGGTGTGCCGATGCGCGACCAGACGGTGGTGGTCTTCGGGGCCGGGACCGCCGGGATCGGGGTGGCCGACCAGATTCGCGACGCGATGGTCTCCGACGGCGCCACCGTCGAGCAGGCGACGGCGCAGATCTGGCCGATCGACAAGCAGGGCCTGCTGTTCGACGACATGGACGACCTGCGCGACTTCCAGGTGCCCTACGCCAAGAACCGCGCCCGGCTGGGCGTGAGCGACGGCGAGCGGGTGGGCTTGGTGGACACCATCAAGCTCGCCTCCCCCACCATCCTGCTGGGCGCCTCGGCCGTCTTCGGCGCGTTCACCGAGAAGGTCGTGCGTGCCATGGTCGCCTCCTGCGAGCGCCCGATGATCTTCCCGCTGTCCAACCCGACCTCACGCATGGAAGCCGTGCCGGGCGACCTGCTGCAGTGGTCCGACGGCAAGGCGCTGATCACCACGGGAACCCCCGCCGCCCCGATCGAGTACGACGGCACCACCTACACCATCGGCCAGGCCAACAACGTGCTGGTGTTCCCCGGGATCGGGCTGGGCATCATCGTTGCCGGGGCCCGGTTGCTGACCAAGGGAATGCTGCAGGCGGCGGCGGAAGCCGTTGTGCGACAAGCCAGCCCGTCAGCCCTCGGGGATTCGTTGCTGCCCGACGTCCGGGACTTGCGCGCCATCTCGACGGCGGTTGCCGAAGCCGTGTATCACGCCGCCATCGCCGACGGGGTGGCGACGCGAAACCATGACGATGCCCGGCAAGCAGTCCTCGACATCATATGGACGCCGATTTACGACTAGCGGCCGCGCGGTCAAGCGGCCGCGGGGTCACTCGGATGTACTGTGAGCGGCGTCATTTCCACGCTGATCCAGGCGAGCAGCGGCAGCGATTCAGAAGATCGCCGCATGGCCCCGGCGTCCGCGGCGCACCACAGGCCCAGCGCGCGCTGATCGCCGGACTGAGACGGCAGCATCCACAGCCGCTCGAGGTGTCCTTGTTCGGCGAGCCGGCGGGAATGGGCGGCCTCGCGCGCGGACGTCATCGACGGTTTCCGGTGCGGTTCCGTCCGGAACGTGAGCGGTCATGATGACCAGGGACTCCACGATCCCTCCCAAATGAGTTGTGCGCGAACATACTGCACGCAGCGGTCGATCGTCAGCAGGCCGGCTCGAAATATACGGGGCCACACGCCGAAATAGGGTTCACCTCACGAACCGGCCGATCGCGACGAAGGCGGCGAGCAGCAGGAGAATCACGTTGATTGGCAACGGTTGTCGCTCGTTACGAGTCAGGTGCACGCGCATTGCGCCAATCTGCACGACGACCAGGCCGACCGCAGCGATCGGGGTCAGGGCGCGGGCGATGCCGGTTGCCTCGGGCAGGGTCACACCGAGCGCGCCGAGGATCTCGACCGCGCCGACGGCCTTGACGGCGGCGTCCGAGTGGTCCTTCATCCAGTCGAGCCGGCCCGATGCCACAAGTTGTTCGCGCGGCCGAACGACCTTGAGCCCGCCCGCCGCAAGGTAGACGAATGCGAGCAGACCCTGCCCAGCCCACAGTGCGATGTTCACGGCATTCCCCAATCCTTACGATTTGTGTGTAGCCACATCGTGTGTCAGCACTGGGGCCCTCGCAAAAGGCACATCGATGTATGCATTCAGGACGGAGGCTTCGATATGACCAACGTCACACGGAAGACGCCGCGGATACCCGAGGGCGGTGCGGTCCGGGAGGTCCTCGATCGCATCGGCGACAAGTGGAGCCTGCTGGTCATCGGCACGCTGCGTGACGGGCCGATGCGGTTCGGCGAGCTGGAGGCGACCGTGGAAGGGATCTCGCAGCGGATGCTCACCCTGACGCTCAAGCATCTGGTCGAGGATGGCCTGGTCGACCGGACGGCCTACGCCGAAGTGCCACCGCGAGTCCAGTACGAACTGACCGAACTCGGATGGACATTGCTACCGCTGGTGATTTCCCTGGCCGAGTGGGCCATGGCGCATCATGAGCAGATCAACGCCAACCGCACGTCTCGGTAACGCGGGATACACAACGACGTTTGCGGCTCCCCCGGGTGGACTCGAACCACCAACCCTTCGGTTAACAGCCGAATGCTCTGCCAATTGAGCTACAGGGGACTAACCAGATTCGCGGGACGACTCTAGCGTACTGGCGGGACGCGGCCCAACTAGCGGGGACCAACACATCGCGACCGTGGCTGGTGGCGATCGCTAGCGTTGCGTAGCCGGGCGCGGCGGGTCGGCACCGACTTATTGGTGCCCCTCTACAACGCACGCACCCGCCCGGGTGAGGCAGGATGGAACCGTCGCTAGTCGGGAGGAACGTTTTGATCCGCTATGTGGTGGTGCTCGGACTGGGCTATGTGCTGGGCTCGAAGGCCGGGCGGCGCCGATATGAGCAGATCGTGGGCACCTATCGGGCGCTGACCAGCAGTCCCGTGGCCAAGTCGGTGGTCGAAGGGGGGCGCCGCAAGATCGCGAACCGGATCTCCCCGGACGCCGGATTCGTGACCGTCGCCGACATCGACGACCAGACGGCCATCATGGAGCGTGACCCCGGGCGAATGGCCGACGAGGCCCTCACATCGGCAGATCGTCGCCGCTAGCCTGCTCCAGCAGGCTGCGCCGGTAGGCCTCCATCGCGACCAGGTCACCGAACAACGCGTGGTACTCGTCACCCTGTTCGATCGGCGACATGCGCTGCAGCTTTGACTTCACCTCGGCGATCTGGTGGCCCATCCACACTTCCTGCAGCCGGGCCAGCACGCCGGCGATGTAGCGGGGTAGCTTCTCGTCGTCGACCTCGATGGCCTCCACGCCCAGCTCGTTGATCAACCCCGCGGTCAGGTCGGATCCGGCGCGCTGGCGCACCGCATCGATCCACTGCGCCCCCGTGACGCCGCTCGACGTGCCGCCCGCGGCCTCGATGGCCCCGCGCACGGCGGCATACCCGGGATGGGTGAAGCTTTCGACCGTCAGCGTGTCGAACACCGGCCCGGCCAGCGCCGGCGACTGCAGCGCCGACTTGAGCGCCTCGCGCTGGAGCCGCAGGGTCGGGTCGCGCGGGTCGGGGCGGGCGGCGGCCGGTTGCGCCGGCGCCGTCGCACGGGCCTGCTGGGGGGCGCGGCGGGAGGCGTTGGCACCGGCACCGCCCCGGGCGGGGGCCGGCGACTTCTTGGCCTGGCCGCGTACCCGGTCGATGACCTGCGCGACGTCGTCCCAGCCGACCCAGCCGGCGAGCTGGCGGGCGTATTCGTCGCGCAGCGTCGGGTCTTTGATCTGGGACACCATCGGCACGCACCGACGCAGCGCCCCGACCCTGCCCTCGGCGCTGTCCAGGTCCATCTCGGCGATCGCCGTGCGGATCGCGAACTCGAACAACGGGGTGCGCCGCGCCACCAGGTCGCGCAGGGCGCCGTCGCCGGACTTCAGGCGCAGGTCGCAGGGATCCATGCCGTCCGGGGCCACCGCGACGAACGACTGCCCCGCCAGGTTCTGCTCCCCGCCGAAGGCCTTGAGCGCGGCCGCCCGCCCGGCCTCGTCGCCGTCGAAGACGTAGATCAACTCGCCGCGGAAGAAACTGTCGTCCATCATGAGCCGCCGCAGCATCGCCAGGTGCTCGTCACCGAACGCGGTGCCGCACGACGCCACCGCGGTGGTGACGCCGGCCAGATGCATTGCCATCACGTCGGTGTAGCCCTCGACGACGACCGCCTGGTGTCCCTTGGCGATGTCGCGCTTGGCCAGATCGATGCCGAACATCACCGACGACTTCTTGTACAGCAGCGTCTCGGGCGTGTTGATGTACTTGGCTTCCATCGGATCGTCGTCGAAGAGCCGGCGGGCGCCGAACCCGATCACTTCGCCGGCCGCAGTGCGGATGGGCCACAGCAGCCGGCGGTGGAAGCGGTCGATGGGGCCGCGACGGCCCTGCCGCGACAGGCCGGCCGCCTCCAGCTCCTTGAACTCGAAACCCTTGCGCACCAGATGTTTCGTCAATGAGTCCCAGCCGGACGGCGCGAAGCCACAGCCGAAGCGACGGGCCGCCTCGGCGTCGAAATTCCGCTCGGTCAGGTACCGGCGAGCCGGCGCGGCCTCGTCGGACTCCAGCGCCGCGGCGTAGAACTCCGCCGCGGCCGCGTTGGCCGCGACCAGCCGGCTGCGACTCCCGCGGTCCCGCTGCACGCTGGTCGCCGGGCCGGTGTAGCTGATGGTGTGGCCGATCCGGTCGGCGAGCAGTTCAACGGCCTCGACGAAGGTGACGTGTTCGATCTTCTGGATGAAGGCGTAGACGTCGCCGCCCTCCCCGCAGCCGAAGCAGTGGAAGTGGCCGTGGTTGGGGCGAACGTGAAACGACGGCGACTTCTCGTCGTGGAATGGGCACAGGCCCTTGAGGGAATCGGCTCCGGCGCGGCGCAATTGGACGTAGTCGCCGACGACTTCCTCGATGCGGACACGCTCGCGGATGGCCGCGATGTCGCGGTCGGGGATCCGGCCGCGGCCCCTGGGCCGGGCGTCGTCCTCCCCCGCGCGCGGGTGGCGCCCCCACGAACCTGCCGGGCTGGACATCGGCTCAGTCTAGAGCGCCGAGCCGGCCGGCTATCCGGTTCCGATGACGCCGCACGCCACCCGGTCCATCGCGTTGTCGCTGTATTCGGCGCCGTGCAACATCAACGCCTTGCCGTCGCCACCCACCAGGACATCCCGGGTGAACGCGTCGGTGGTGGTCACCAGGTAGGCCGACCCGTCCTGGCGCACCTCGAGCGACGTCAGGTCGCCGCTTTCGGGCTTACCGGTGTGGCCGGGCGCGTTGTAGTGACCGCCCGCCGAGAGGAAGTTTCCGGGCGGGCCGCCGGTCGGGGCGACGGAGTTGGGCTCGCACTTGCCGAACTCGTGGACGTGCATCCCGTGGAAGCCCGGCGACAGGATGCCCGGGGCGACCGTCTTGACGGTGACGGTCACGTAGCCGCCGGTGAAGTCGAACGTCGCCGTGGCGACGGACCGGCCGTCCGGCGTCTTCAGTTGCGCGCTGAGCGATTCGCCGTTGGGTGCCGGTGTGGTCGTCTCTCCCGACGAGGCCGGCGGGGCGCTCTTGACCGGAGGGGTGGTGCCGGGCTGGGTGCTCGCGTGTTGTGGTGAGCTGCAGGCGGTCATGACGACGACGGGAAGCCCCACCGCGAGGGTGGCGATGCCGCTGAATTTGGTCATGCGGGGCAGCCTAGTCCGCGACGGGGACGCCGCTGCCGTGGGATGACCTGCGGAGGACCGCGGCCTAACCGGTGGTCTGGCGCGCGTCGATGCGCTCCAGCCGGCCTTCGGTATAGGAGGCGATCTGGTCGACGATGACCCGTAACCGGGCGCGGTCGTCGGCCGCGACGGTGAACGCCGCGGCGAAGACCGGGTCGAGCGTGTGCGGCGCCCCGACATGCAGCCATTGCGCCACCCGGTGGATCCGTTCACGTTGCAGGGCCTGGGTGCCCAGATGGCGCGGGTCGGACATGATGAACTGCAGCGCAAGGATTTTCAGCAGCGCGACCTCGGCGCGCACCAGGTCGGGGACCAGCAGGTCGGCCCGGTAGCGCACCAGCGGCCCGGGACCGGCCGCGGCCCGGGTGGTGGCGATGGCGGCCGACGCGAACCTGCCGACCAGTTCACTGGTCAGTCGCTTGAGCGCGACGGACGCCGACAAGGTGGCGTCGTACTTGCCGACGGCGGCCACCACGGGCAACGCCGAGAGCCGCCCCGCGGCCGCCATGAAGTCGTCGGCGCTGACCCGGAAGAATTCGCTCTCACCCAGTTTGGCCAGGGCGGCGGCCTCGTGCTCATCGGCGAGCACCCGCAGGTCGATGCGTTGGGAGACGACTCCGTCCTCGACGTCGTGGACGGAGTAGGCGATATCGTCGGCCCAGTCCATCACCTGTGCTTCCAGGCACATCCGGCCTTCCGGCGCGCCGGCCCGAACCCAGTCCGCCGGCCCGCGATCCTCCTCGTAGAAACCGAACTTTCTCTTCTCCGTGCCGGGCCCCTTGCCGCGGTACCACGGATACTTGGTGACCGCGTCCAAAGACGCGCGGGTCAGGTTCAGCCCCGCGCTATTGCCTTGTTCGTCAAGGATTTTGGGCTCGAGGCTGGTCAGGATGCGGAAGTTCTGCGCATTGCCCTCGAAACCGCCGTGGCCGGCGGCGACCTCGTCCAGGGCGCGCTCGCCGTTGTGTCCGTAGGGCGGGTGGCCGATGTCGTGCGCCAGCCCGGCCAGCTCGACCAGGTCGAGGTCACAGCCCAAGCCGACCGCCATCCCCCGCCCGATCTGGGCGACCTCCAGCGAGTGCGTCAGCCGGGTGCGCGGCGTGTCGCCCTCGCGAGGCCCGACCACCTGGGTCTTGTCGGCCAGCCGGCGCAGCGCGGCGCTGTGCAACACGCGGGCCCGGTCCCGCGCGAAGTCGGTACGGTGCTGACCTTCCGTACCGGGCAGACCCGCAGTCTTCGGCGCTTCGCGCACCCGCCGTTGACGGTCGAAGTCGTCGTAAGGGTCTTGCCGATTCGTGTTCACCTTCTCAATCACCGCAGCACAGTCTGCCAGGGAATGCCGGACGAAGTACCGGCCCGGCGCGCGGGGTATTTGCCCGCATCCCGGCGGCGCTAAATTGACCTCATGCGCATGCGCACTGCCCGCCTGCTCGGTCTGATCGGGGCGATCCTCGCGCTCGGTTTCGGTGGCGGGCTGCTGGTGGCACCCCCGGCCGGCGCGCAGCCCCCGTTCCGGCTGGCGGACTACGTCACCGACAACGCGGGCGTCCTGACGGACTCCGGCCGCGCGGCGGTCACGTCGGCGGTGGACAAGCTGTACACGGATCGCCACATCCGGCTGTGGGTGGTCTACGTCGACGACTTCTCCGGCCAGAGCCCGGTGAGCTGGGCACAGCGCACGGTGAGTTCCAGCGATCTGGGCGGCTATGACGCCCTGCTGGCCGTCGCGACCAACAGCCGCGCGTACGCCTTCCTGGTGCCATCGACCGTCAAGAGCGTCAACGCACGACAGGTCGATGACTTGCGGCACAACAAGATCGAGCCCGCCCTGCACAACGGCGACTGGAGCGGCGCCGCGGTTGCGGCGGCCAACGGGCTCAACACGTCGCCGGGCTCGTCGGGACGGGTGGCCTTGCTGGTCACGCTGGCGATCATTCTGGCCGCGGTGACGGCGCTGCTGTTGGTCATGCGCTATCGCGGCCGGCGGCGCCGCGCCGCCCAACTGGCCGCGGCCCGCCGCGTCGATCCCACCGACGTCGACGCGCTGGCCGCCGTGCCGTTGCAGGCCCTCGACGACCTGTCCCGCGCACTGGTGGTGGATGTCGACAACGCCGTGCGAACCAGCTCCAACGAACTCGACCTGGCGATCGCCGAGTTCGGCGAAGAGCGGACCCGGCCGTTCACCCAGGCTGTGGACAATGCCAAAGCCGCTCTGTCGCAAGCGTTCACGGTGCGCCAACAGCTCGACGACAGCACACCGGAGACCCCCGACCAGCGCCGCGACCTACTCACCCGAGTCGTGGTGTCCGCGGCCCGCGCCGACCGTGAGCTGGAGTCGCAGACCGAAGCCTTCGAGAACCTGCGCGATCTGGTGATCAACGCCCCGTCGCGGCTCGACGCGCTGACCCGGCAGTACGTCGAGCTCACCACCCGCATAGCCCCCGCAGAACAGCGACTGGCTGAGCTGCACCACCAATTCGACGCTGCCGCGCTGACTTCGGTGTCCGGCAACGCCTCAGCCGCCAAGGAGCGGCTGGCGTTCGCCGACCGCAACATCGGCACCGCCCGGGGGCTGGCCGGCGAAGCGGTCGGCGGCCGGCAGGCCGGTCTGGTGGATGCCGTCCGCGCCGCCGAGTCCGCGCTCGGGCAGGCGCGGGCGCTGCTCGACTCGGTGGACAACGCGGCCACCGACATCCAGCACGCCATCGACCGGCTACCGTCGGCCATGGCCGACACTCAGGCGGACATCAAGCGCGCGAACGAGCTCGTGCAGAAGGCGCAGACCACCAAATCCGCCCATACCGGCGATCTGATATCCGCACGCGATGCGGCCGCGCGGGCCGTCGACGGTGCGCGCGCCGGCGGCTCCACCGACCCGCTCGGCGCCTTCGCGCAGTTGGCCAAGGCGGATTCCGATCTCAACGGGCTGCTGGTCAAGCTGGCTCAGGAGCAAGCTACCGCCGAACAGCTCAACCGGTCGTTGGAGCAGGCGTTGTTCACCGCGGAATCCCGGGTGCGGGCGGTCTCGGACTACGTCGACACGCGACGGGGCAGCGTCGGGCCGGAGGCCCGCACCCGGCTCGCCGAAGCCGAACGGCACCTGCAAGCCGCACGGGACAAGAGGGCGGACAACCCCACCGAAGCGATTTCCCACGCCAACGCGGCGTCGACGCTGGCCGCCCAGGCGCAGTCCTTGGCCAATACCGACGTGCAGTCGGCTCAGCGGGCCTTCACCCGTGGCGGGGGCGGCGACATGGGCGCGATGCTGGGCGGAATCATCATCGGCAACGTGCTCAGCGGCGGCATGCGGGGCGGATTCGGCGGCTGGACTCCGACATCGTTCGGCGGTTCGTCAGGCGGCGGCTTCATGGGCGGCGGCGGCCGATTCTGAGCCGCCCACCGAGAATCCAACCGTCAGCCGGCGGCCGGTGAATGCGGGATCACGCCCCCGCTGCGCGGCATTTCGAACTGGGGTTCGGCTTCGCCTTCCCACCGCGTCCACTCGTTCCACTGGGTGGCCTCCGCAACCGCGACCGCGGCGGGAACCGGGGCGTCCGTGTAAGGGTCGCCGGCGTCGGCGCTCACTTCCGGCTTCGGGGCCCAGTGGTCGTAGTCATCCGGCGGCACGGCCACACCCCATTTGAGCGGAACCGACAGGCCACCGAGCATCCCCGACTCACCCCGAACCGCTGCCACCGAGTCATCTGGTAGCGGCGGACCAAGAGGCAAAAGCATGTTGCCCCCTTCCACAGCCGATCTTCGGACGCTGTGGCCGAACCAATTAACACCAAGCAGCCACATCGTAAGCCAAACGCGAGACAAATACCCGAAAAACGTGGATTTGCTTTCGGCGAGCGCACGCCCCAAGCCGACGCGGTCGTCGGCCCCTTATCCGCCTTTGGTCCGCGGCACCACCTTAGGCCGCGACTGCACCACGTGGGGATTCTCCCCGCCGCGGCGCCCCCGCCGATCGGTCTTGTTCTCCTCGCCGTCCCGATCATCCACCGCCATGGCCACGGCCGGCGTAGAACCGGCGGATGCGGACGACGCGGAGGACCCGCCGGTCGCGATCGGGGTGGGCAGTTGGGTGCCCAGCGCCGGTACCGCCAGACTCGTCAGGACCGCCGGCACCGGCATCGACCCCTGCCAGGTCGGCGGCACCGTAATCGCCCCCACGAACCGCGCGGTGCCCATCCCGGCCGTGGCCGGGCCCAGCCCGCCGAGCGACTGCAGCCCGTGAACCCCACCGGCGGGCGCGAGTGGAACCTCCGCGGACACGGTGGTGACACCGCCCGCCGCCGGTGCCGCGGGCCCCACACTGTGGGCCAGCACCATCATCGGGGACATCAGCGCGCTCGCGGGATACATCCCGATCGGCGCCAGCGCGGTCATCGTCGTCACCGGCATCGACGACAGCAACGACGTCACCGACGACAGGCCGGGGAAAAACGCCCCCAACAGCGACTGCAGCTCGGACACGAACGAGGCCCCTAGAGACCCGAACGCCCCGAAAGCCTGGGACGCCCAGTCCAGCGGCGCCGTCACCAAGCTCGCCAATCCACCCAGGGCCACCGGCGGGGCGCTGAAGGCCGGCAGCGTCGCCGCCACCGTCTGGGCCCCGACGTTATAGCCGACCATCGCGGCCACGTCCTGGGCCCACATCTCCATGTATTCGATTTCGGTCATCGCGATCGCCGGCGTGTTCTGACCGAAGAAGTTCGTCGCGATCAGCATCAGTAACCGGAGGCGGTTGGCGAGCACCTCCGGGGTGGGCACCGTCGCCATGAACGCCGCCTCGTAGGCCGTCGCCGCCGCCGTCGCCTGGGCGGCCGCCATCTCGGCTTGTGCGGCCGCCGAGATCAGCCACTGCAGGTACGGCGTCGCCGCCGCCACCATCGCGACCGAGGAGGGGCCGGTCCAGGGCCCGGCGGCCACGCCCGTCACAACCGACTCAAATGACGCAGCAGCAGCCGCCAAGTCCTCCGCCAGCGCCTGCCAGGCCGAGGCCGCCGTCAACAATGAGCCGGGCCCGGCGCCGCCATACATGAGCGCAGAGTTGATCTCGGGGGGGAAGAAGAGAAAAGCTGGAATCATCACATCCCCAACCCACCGACCGAGTCAACGGCACCTACGCTCACACGAATCGACACCCACCCCCGGCGACTAGACACGTGAGGAACATCGCCTTAAGAGCCTAAAGCAATCGGATACCCGAGACCGCTTTTTTACGAAACGTTTAATCACGCGACGAAGGGGGTGCGGGCCTGTCCACCAGGCAAGTCAGGGCCCCGGCGGGTGTGCGCCGCCGGAACCGGTCAGCAGCCCTTGAGCCGCGCGGCCAGATAGTCGGCCACGGCGTTCATCGCGACGCGCTCCTGCGTCATGTCATCGCGCCGGCGCACCGTGACGGCGTTGTCTTCGAGCGAATCGAAGTCCACCGTCACACAGAACGGGGTACCCACCTCGTCCTGGCGCCGGTAGCGTCGCCCGATCGCGCCGGCGTCGTCGAAATCGATGTTCCAGCAGGTGCGCAACTCTGCGGCCAAGTCACGCGCCTTGGGACTCAGGTCGGCGTGCCGGGACAGCGGCAGCACCGCGGCCTTGACCGGCGCCAGCCGCGGGTCCAGGCGCAGCACCGTGCGCTTCTCCATGACGCCCTTGGCGTTGGGCGCCTCGTCCTCGGTGTAGGCATCGATCAGAAACGCCATGAACGACCGGGTGAGACCGGCGGCGGGTTCGATGACGTACGGGGTGTACCGCGTATCGGTCACCTGGTCGTAGTAGGACAGGTCGGCCCCGGAATGCTTTGCGTGAGTGGACAAGTCGAAATCGGTCCGGTTGGCGACGCCTTCCAGCTCGCCCCACGGGTTGCCGGCGAAGCCGAACTTGTACTCGATGTCGACGGTGCGGTCGGAGTAGTGCGAAAGCTTCTCCGCCGGGTGCTCGAATAACCGCAGATTCTCCGGGTTGATACCCAGCTCGACATACCATTGCAGCCGGGTGTCAATCCAATACTGGTGCCATTCCTTCGCGGTCGACGGCTCGACGAAGAACTCCATTTCCATTTGTTCGAACTCGCGGGTCCGGAAAATGAAATTGCCCGGCGTGATCTCGTTGCGAAAGCTCTTGCCGATCTGGCCGATACCGAACGGCGGCTTCTTGCGCGCGGTGGTGGCGACGTTGGCGAAGTTGACGAAGATGCCCTGCGCGGTCTCTGGACGCAGGTAGTGCAGCCCCTCCTCGGTCTCGATGGGCCCGAGGTAGGTCTTGAGCATCATGTTGAACTCGCGGGGCTCGGTCCAGCGCCCCTTGGTGCCACAGTCCGGGCAGACGATCTCGGTCATCGGCACCGAGCCGGGGTCGTCGATCCCCTTCTTCGCCGCATTCTTGGCTAACCACGCCTCCTGCATGTGGTCCTGGCGATGCCGGTGGTGGCAGTTGAGGCACTCGACCAGCGGGTCGTGGAACACCTCGACGTGGCCGGAGGCCACCCACACCTGCCGCGGCAGGATGATCGAAGAATCGAGTCCCACCACGTCGTCGCGCCCGGTCACCACCGAGCGCCACCACTGCCGTTTGATGTTCTCCTTGAGCTCCACACCCAGCGGCCCGTAGTCCCACGCCGACCGGGTGCCGCCGTAGATCTCACCCGAGGGAAAGACGAAGCCGCGCCGTTTGGCCAGATTCACTACGGTGTCGATGACGGACGCCACGGGGCGGTGCACTCCCTTTCCGGGTTTGAACGGGCGCGCATGGCGGCCGACCGCCGTGCGCAGAGCATCAGTCATGGTAGCGATCGGCGCCGCGGTCTTTGACATGCGTCATCATGCATGTGACAGTGGAAGTCGGCCGCCCGCGTGACCTCACGGCGGGACCTCCCCACTACCTGGCACTTCTCGAAGGTGATGACTTCCTCCCATGGCGATGTCCCCCTCCCCGCCTTCCCCGATGCCGACCACCGCCGGTAGCGACATGGGATCGGCCATCAGCGTGGTCGCCCAGGAGCACGGCGACGCCGGGCCCGGCGGACATCGCGCGCTGGCCGACTATCCCGTCCCGCCGTCGCGGGAGATTCTCGACGCGGCCGGCGAGCTGCTGCGCGCGCTGGCAGCTCCGGTACGGATCGCCATCGTGCTGCAGCTGCATGAATCCCACCGCTGCGTGCACGAGCTGGTCGACGCGCTCGGCGTCCCGCAGCCACTGGTCAGCCAGCACCTGAAGATCCTCAAGGCCGCCGGCGTCGTCACCGGCGAGCGCTCCGGCCGCGAGGTGCTGTACCGGCTGGCCGACCATCACCTGGCGCACATCGTCGTGGACGCGGTCGCCCACGCAAGCGAGGAGACCCAATGACCGGCGTGAGCGTCCGGTCGACCCGTCAGCGGGCGGCGATCGCCACCCTGATGGACACCCTCGACGACTTCCGCTCGGCGCAGGAGTTGCACGACGAGCTGCGCCGCCGCGGCGAGAACATCGGGTTGACCACGGTCTACCGGACGCTGCAGTCGATGGCGGCCGCCGGCATGGTCGACACGCTGCGCACCGACACCGGCGAGTCGGTTTACCGCAGGTGCTCCGAACACCACCATCATCACCTGGTCTGCCGCGGCTGCGGTTCCACGATCGAGGTCGGCGACCACGAGGTCGAGGAGTGGGCGGCACAGGTCGCGGCCAAACACGGCTATTCCGACGTCAGCCACACCATCGAGATCTTCGGCACCTGCAAGGACTGCCAATAACCCGTCGAACGTGAAACCGTCAGGCCGTCAGCGCGCTGCGGATCCCGGCGCCCGTATCGAGCACCAGCAGGATCAGGGTGCGCAGCGCGTCGTCGGTCAGGCCGGCGCCGGGAAAGTTGTACCGCAGCATGACGTCGGCGCTCTTCGCACCGCCCTTGCCCGAGTTGCGTTGTACCGCCTTCTCGTTGACCTTCTCCACGAGCGTGACGCTGCCGAAGTTGCTGTCGCGGGCCTGCCTGGCGACCTGGTCGCTGATCTTCTTGGTCAGGGGCAGGTCCCACGCCACGACCTGGGTGAGCGAGACGAGGTCGAGGTCGTCGGCGATGTGAACCACCCGCAACGAGGCGATGGTCCCGGCGTGGCGCACCGTCAGCGCACCGTCGGACTCCTCCTCGACCGGGAGGACTTCGCCGAGCACCGACGCCAGCCGCTCCTGCAGTGATGGCATCGGATCATCCCCGTGAGGACCCGGTGCGCCCGGCTCCGCCGCGCTTCCGGTCCCCACTACGCGCTCCCGAATCTTCTGTTGCGCGAAGCGTATTCCTCGCACGCCGCCCACAAGTCGCGGCGGTCGTAGTCGGGCCACAGCTTGTCCTGGAAGATGTATTCGGCGTACGCCGCCTGCCACAGCATGAAATTGCTGGACCGCTGCTCCCCCGACGTCCGCAGGAACAGGTCCACGTCGGGGATGTCGGGCCGCTGCAGGTGATGCGCCACCGTCGCCTCCGTGACGCGCTCCGGGTTCAGCCTGCCGGCGGCGGCCAAGCGCGCAATTTCCTTTGCTGCGTCCGCGATTTCGGCGCGACCACCGTAGTTGACGCAGTAGTTGACGGTGATGATGTCGTTGCCCTTTGTCATTTCCTCCGCGACCGCCAATTCGTTGATGACGCTGCGCCACAACCGTGGCCGGGACCCGACCCACCGGATGTTGACCCCGATCGTGTTGAGATTCACCCGGCGCATGCGCACCACGTCTCGGTTGAAGCCCATCAGGAAGCGGACTTCCTCGGGCGAACGCTTCCAATTCTCGGTGGAAAAGGCATAGAGGCTGAGCCATTTGATCCCAAGTTCAATTGCGCCGCAGACGATGTCGATCACAACCGCCTCACCCGCCTGATGCCCGTCGGTGCGGCGCAGCCCCCGTTGGGTGGCCCAGCGGCCATTTCCGTCCATCACGATGGCGACATGGTTGGGCAGTCGGTCGGCCGCAATCCGCGGCGCGGCGGCCTTGGAGGGGTGCTGCGGCGGCCGGCGCGGGCCGCCGTCGGGCGACGGTGGCAACTCCGGGAATACGACCGGCCAGGTCGACTTGTCCGGAAAGGTCGGGTAGTCCTCAGGTGCCGGCGGCAGTTGCGGGAAGTCGGTGGACCCCCACGTGCGCTCGTGGTTCTTAGCCACAATCCAAATCCTGCTCGACCAGCGCAGCGCGCCGTTCGGCGATGGCACGGTCGACGTGATACGTCCGTTCCACCAGTGGCAGCGTCTTGAGCTGCCGTTCCAGGTGCCATTGCAGGTGCGCGGCCACCAGTCCGCTGACGTAGCTGCGGTGCGATTGCGGGGTCTTGTCGGCGAACTCCCAATCGCCGTCGTGCAACGCGGACATCAGATCCAGCACGCCCGGCGGCGGTGTCGTCGAACCGGCCGGACGGCAGTGTGCACAGACGCTGCCCCCGGCGCCGACATGAAACGCGCGATGCGGGCCGGGGGTGGCGCACCGGGCGCACTCGGTCAGCGCCGGCGCCCATCCGGCGATGCCCATGGCGCGCAGCAGGTAGGCGTCCAGCAGCAGGTCCCGGGACCGGCGGCCGTCGGCCACCGCCCGCAACGCGCTCACCGTGAGCCGGTGCAGGGCCGGGGCGGGGGCCCGCTCCTCACCGGCGAGGCGTTCGGCGGTTTCCAGCATCGCGCACCCGCAGGTATAGCGGCCGTAGTCGCTGACGATGTCGGTGGCGAACGCGTCGATCGAGACAACCTGGGTGACGATGTCGAGATTGCGGCCGGGATGCAGTTGCGCGTCGATGTGCGCGAACGGTTCCAGCCGCGCCCCGAATTTGCTGCGGGTGCGACGGACACCCTTTGCCACCGCCCGAACCAGCCCGTGGTCGCGGGTGAGCAGGGTGACGATCCGGTCGGCCTCGCCGAGCTTGTGTTGACGCAACACCACCGCCCGGTCTCGATACAGCCGCATCACAATAGTTTTGCACCCCGCCGCGACAATGCTGGTATCCGCGCCGATTAGTCTCGTACCCCGTGATTGGCGCTTCCGAGTCGAGTACCGGGTCCGTTTTCGGATCCGGTGGCCAGCGCCTGCCCACACTGACTGACCTGCTCTATCAGCTGGCGAGCCGCTCGGTGACATCCGTCACACTGGTGCGCCGGTCCCTGCACGCCATCCACGCGAGCCAGCCGACGCTGAACGCCTTCCGCGTGGTGCTCACCGAGTCGGCACTGGCCGATGCGGCGGCGGCCGATCGTCGGCGCGCGGCCGGGGACACGGCGCCGTTGCTGGGCATCCCGATCGCGGTCAAGGACGACGTCGACGTTGCCGGGGTGCCGACCGCCTTCGGCACCGAGGGACATGTCCCGCCCGCCACCCACGACGCCGAGGTCGTTCGCCGCCTGAAGGCGGCGGGCGCGGTGATCGTCGGCAAGACCAACACCTGCGAACTGGGTCAGTGGCCGTTCACCAGCGGACCCGGATTTGGGCACACCCGTAACCCATGGTCGCGCCGGCACACCCCGGGCGGCTCGTCGGGGGGCAGTGCGGCCGCGGTGGCCGCGGGGCTGGTCACCGCCGCGATCGGCTCCGACGGCGCCGGCAGCGTTCGCGTCCCCGCCGCGTGGACGCACCTGGTGGGCATCAAACCGCAGCGTGGCCGCATCTCCACCTGGCCGCTGCCGGACGCGTTCAACGGCATCACGGTCAACGGCGTGCTGGCACGCACGGTGGCCGACGCGGCGTTGGTGCTCGACGCGGCTTCGGGCAACGTCGAGGGCGACCGGCACAAGCCGCCCCCGATCACCGCGTCCGACTATGTCGGTATCGCGCCCGGCCCGCTGAACATCGCGTTGTCAACCCGGTTCCCCTACACCGGTTTTCGGCCCAAGCTGCATCCCGAGATCCTGGCCGCGACGCGAGCAGTGGCCACGCAGCTCGAGCTGCTCGGCCACACGGTGGTGCCGGGAAATCCCGACTACGGCCTGCGGCTGTCGTGGGACTTCCTCGCGCGGTCCACCGCCGGCCTGCGGGATTGGGAGGAGCGGCTGGGCGACGGGGTGATCCTCGATCCCCGCACGCTGGCGAACCTGCGCGTGGGCCATGTGCTGGGCCAGGCCATCCTGCGGACCGCACGCCGGCACGAAGCCACCCTCCAGCGGCGGGTGGGTTCCGTCTTCGACATCGTTGACGTCGTCCTGGCCCCGACCACGGCCCAACCGCCGCCGCTGGCGCGCGCGTTCGACCGGTTGGGCAGCTTCGGCACCGATCGGGCCATGATCGCCGCGTGCCCGGCCACGTTCGCGTGGAACGTGCTGGGGTGGCCGTCGATCAACGTGCCGGCTGGGTTCACCTCCGAGGGGCTGCCGATCGGCGTGCAGTTGATGGGGCCCGCCAATAGCGAAGGCATGCTGATCTCCCTGGCCGCCGAGCTGGAGGCCGTCTGCGGATGGTCGACCAAGCAGCCCACGATGTGGTGGACCGGCGAAACGGGCACGCCGCCGGTGGCGGGCGCCCCGCCGACGCAGAGGTGAAACGTCGACCGGTGCACCGCCTGATGTCGACTTCGCTTGAGCGGCTTCGGGTTTGCCGATGCCCACACCGGGTTGAGATGATGCGGCATCGGGAATCGCTGGCGGCGGTGCGCGAACACGGATTGCTCGAGGTCACCGAGGCGCTCGCATAGCGGGCATCAAGGCGGGTATTCCGGAACGATGGACCAATCTGATGCTCCGCTGTTAGATGCGCTGGTCGATTACCGCGAGAAGAACCGGTACGGGTTCACCCCGCCCGGTCACCGGCAGGGCCGCGGCACCGATGAACGGGTCCTGGCGGTCCTGGGCCGGGAGCCGTTCGCCGACGACGTGCTGGCCAGCGGCGGGCTGGATGACCGCAGAACCAGCCACCAATACCTGAAGCACGCCGAGGACCTGATGGCACAGGCCGTGGGCGCCGACATCGCCTGGTTCTCCACCTGCGGCAGCTCGCTGTCGGTCAAGGCGGCGATGATGGCCGTGGCCGGCGGTGACGGCAGCCTGCTGGTCAGCCGCGACAGCCACAAGTCGATTGTGGCAGGGCTGATCTTCTCCGGCGTGCAACCCCGGTGGATCACCCCCCGCTGGGACGCCGAGCATCATTTCTCGCATCCGCCGTCACCGCAGCAGGTGCAGGAGGCCTGGGAGAAGCACCCCGATGCCGCCGGCGCGCTCGTCGTGAGCCCGAGCCCGTACGGCACGTGTGCCGACATCGCCGGGATCGCCGAGGTGTGCCACGCGCGCGGCAAGCCGTTGATCATCGACGAGGCGTGGGGGGCGCACCTGCCGTTCCACGAAGACCTGCCGACGTGGGCGATGGACGCCGGTGCGGACGTTTGCGTGGTCAGCATTCACAAGATGGGGGCGGGTTTCGAGCAGGGGTCCGTTTTTCACGTGCAGGGCGACCGGATCGATCAGGACCGGCTCTCCGCATGCGCGGACCTGCTGATGACCACCAGTCCCAACGTACTGGTGTACGCCGCCATGGACGGCTGGCGCCGTCAGATGGTGCAACGCGGGCACGCATTATTGCGCGCTGCAATGGATCTCGCCGGTCAGCTGCGTCGGGACATCGAAGCCATCCCCGACGTGAAGGTGCTCGACGACGAGTTGCTCGGTGTGCAGGCCTCCCACGACCTGGATAGGCTGCAGGTGTTGATGGACGTGTCCGCGACGGGCACCTCGGGTTATCAGGCCCATGACTGGCTGCGCGAGCACGCGCACCTGGACACCGGGATGAGCGATCACCGCCGCACTCTGGCGACGCTGTCCATGGCCGACGACGAGGACACCGCCGGCCGCCTCGTCGACGCGCTCACGGACTGGCGCAAGGCCGCCGACGGGTTCGACCCGCCACCGCGGATCGACCTGCCGTCACCCGAGCAACTGCAGCTGGAGACGGTCTGCCTGCCGCGCGACGCGTTCTTCGGGTGCGTCGAGACGGTGTCCACCGACCGGGCCGCCGGTCGCGTCGCCGCCGAGCAATGCACACCGTATCCGCCGGGGATTCCCGCCGTGGTGCCCGGCGAGCGTCTCAACGACGCCGTGCTGGACTACCTGTGCTCGGGTGTGCAAGCCGGGATGAACGTTCCCGACGCGGCGGATCCGTCGCTACAGACCATCCGCGTGCTGGCGTGACCCCTGACTCTCATCAGCTGGCGCGCGGTCGCGACATCACCCGGTTGCCAACGGCTTTGACGCCGTCGGGCAGTACACGGTTGGCCGCACCCGTGGCCTTGACGAGGACCGAACCGGACAGTGAAAAAACCTTGTCCTGGCGGTCTAGAAGCCCAGCCGACCAAGCTGTTTGGGGTCGCTCTGCCAGTTCTTTGCGACCTTGACGCGCAGGTCGAGGTACACCTTGGTGCCGAGCAGCTTTTCGATCTGGCCGCGCGCGGCCGTACCCACCTCCCGCAGCCGGGCGCCGCCCTTGCCGATGATGATGCCCTTTTGGCTGTCGCGCTCGACGTAGAGCAGCGCGTGCACGTCGATCAGGTCGTCGCGATCCTCCCGCGGGCTGACCTCGTCGATGACCACCGCCAACGAGTGCGGCAGCTCGTCGCGGACCCCCTCCAGGGCGGCCTCGCGGATGAGCTCCGCCATCAGCACCTCCTCGGGCTCGTCGGTCAGCTCACCGTCGGGGTAATACGCCGGACCGACGGGCAGCGCCGCCGCCAGCACGTCGATCAGAACGTCCACCTGCGTCCCGGTCGTCGCAGAGACGGGCACGATCTCGGCCGAGTCGCCGACGAGTTCACTGACCGCGACCAACTGCGCGGCCACCCGGTCCTTGGGCACCTTGTCGATCTTGGTGACGATGGCCACCAGCGTCGTTTTCGGTGCGGTCGAACGGATTTGGTCGACGATCCACCTGTCCCCCGGGCCGATCGCCTCATCGGCCGGGATGCACAACCCGATCACGTCGACTTCGGCGTAGGTGTCGCGCACGAGGTCGTTGAGCCGCTTGCCCAGCAGGGTGCGCGGCCGGTGCAGGCCGGGCGTGTCGACGAGGATGATCTGGAAGTTATCGCGGTGGACGATTCCGCGGATGGTGTGCCGAGTGGTCTGCGGCCGCGTCGAGGTGATCGCCACCTTGGTGCCGACGAGCGCGTTGGTCAGCGTCGACTTGCCGGTGTTCGGCCTGCCGACCAAACAGACGAAGCCCGAATGGAATTCGGTCATCCCGCCGCGCCGCTCAACCATGCTCGTCGACCCCGGGGTCGCGGGAGCCATTGGGCTCCGGCTCGGCCGGGCTCAACAGGACGGTCCCGACCCGTACCCGCCCGCGGTGGTCGGTGCCGCCCTCGGCCTGCAGCCGCAGACCGTGCGAGACCACCTCGGCGCCCGGCAGGGGCACCCGGCCCAGCTCCAGGGCGAGCAGACCGCCGACGGTATCGACGTCGAGATCGTCGTCGAAGTCCACGTCGTACAGTTCGCCGAGGTCTTCGATCGGCAGCCGCGCCGAGACGCGGAAACGTTTGTCGCCCAAGTCTTCTATCGGCGCCGTCTCCGCCTGGTCGTACTCGTCGGCGATCTCGCCGACGATCTCCTCCAGCACGTCTTCGATGCTCACCAGGCCGGCTATCGCGCCGTACTCGTCGACCAGGAGTGCCATGTGGTTGCGGTCCCGTTGCATTTCGCGCAGCAGCGTATCCAGCGGCTTGGAGTCCGGAACGAAGACCGCCGGGCGCATCACCTGCGCCACGGTGATGCCCCGGCCGCCGTCACCCGACAAAAAGCTTTGCTGCACAAGGTCTTTGAGATATACCACCCCGACAATGTCGTCGACATTCTCCCCGATCACGGGCAGGCGGGAATGCCCGCTGCGCACCGCCAGGTTCAGCGCCTGACTGGCGAGCTTGTCGCTTTCGATCCAGATCATCTCGGTGCGCGGCACCATCACCTCGCGGGCCGGGGTGTCACCGAGCTCGAACACCGACTCGATCATCCGGCGTTCGTCGGCGGCGACCACGCCGCGCTGCTGGGCCAGGTCGACGACCTCGCGCAGCTCGATCTCGGACGCGAACGGCCCGTTGCGCAAGCCGCGGCCGGGCGTCAGCGCATTACCCAGTACCACCAGCAACCGGCTCAGCGGCATCAACAACCACGAAATGAGGCGCAGCGAGACGGCCGTCGTCAACGAGATGGAATACGCGTGCTGGCGGCCCAGGGTGCGCGGCCCGACCCCGATGACGACGAAACTCATCACCACCATGGTGGCCGCGGCTCCGAACAACGCCCAGTTCAGACCGAAGTTGTCGTACAGGAACAGCACCAGCAGCACGGTCGCCGTGACCTCGCAGGTGATCCGCAGCAGCACAACCAGGTTGATGTAGCGCGGCCGCTCGGCCATCACCTCCGCCAGCGACACGGCGCCGGGTCTCTCCTCGCGCACCAGCTCCTGGACCCGGGCCAGCGACACCGTGCTGATCGCGGCGTCGATCGCGGCGAAGAGCCCGCCGATGGCGATCAGCGCCATCGCGCCGAGCAGCCAAGACAGGCCGGTCAACTGCCGGAGGACCTTGACGTGCTGACGGGCTGCCCTACGTCGTCGTCACTCCGCTTCCGGTTGAGCGCCCAGGCGGTGAGGCCGACGAACACCCCCAGCGCCCCGTAGCCCAAGGCCGAGGGCCACCAGGGCTGGGCGGGTTGGGCCGGCTCCTCGTGCGGGCGGACGGCCAGCACCACCAGGAAGCTGCCGTCGTCGGTCGGCCCGGCGTGCGGCAACGACTGAGTCTTGGTCACCCTGATCTGGGCGTTGCTGCTGCTGGAGTCGTTGATCTCGCCCCAGGCCATCGTGGAGTCGTCGAGCAGGAAGGTCTGCTGACTGCCCCCGGGCTGGCTTTCGTCCCGGCCCACCACCGCCACTTGGGCGACCTCCAACGTCTGGTTGGCGGCGGGGACGGCGACCAGGACGGTCTGGTACACCTTCGGGGCGGCCGGCGGCTTGAAATCCGGCGGCGGGGGGCCGTTGAAGCCGTCCGGCGGTACCGAGCCACCGCCATAGAAGCTGCCCGCCGCCACCCAGCTGTCACCGACCGCGGTGAACGGGACCACGCCGACGGTCGCGGCGTCCAGCACGATGCGGGAACCGGCCGGCAGGTACGCCTCCCGGTCGGCGCCGTTGTAGGAGTAGCGGAAGACCATGCCCTCTTTGAGGGGGTTGAACAGCGCCGGGCGGCGGTAGGCGTCGTCGTAGTCGACGTAGTCCCAGTGCCGGGGCCGGACCAGCCGCTGATTGTCGACCTTGAGGACGTCGACGTTTTCCCGGTGGGCGCTGACGACATTCTGTACCCGCTGGTTGAAGTCGACCTGCTTCGGCGGCTTCGGGGGGTCGGCGGGATTGACCCGCGTCGCCGGAGCGGCCTTGGCCGCCGCGACCGCCTGCGGCGGGACGTCGAGCCCCCGTGGCGGGGCCACCACCGAGACGTTTCTCGACGCGTCGGGGCCCGGCGGATTGATCGTGGCAACCGGGTTGGTGGGCGGCAGATTCGGCGGGATGACCGGCGGCGCATGCACCGGCTCCGGGCTCGGCGGCACGTACGGGGGAAGCTCGGGGACCTGCACCGGGGTCGGGGACGGCTGAGCCCGGCGGGGCGGCGCGTCCTGGGAGCACACGTTGGAGGTGTGATACTGCGCCACCAGGTACTGACACCAATTGCAGCTGGCGGGGTTCGACCCAGCACCGGCGCAGGGGGCCGCCTCCGCCGCACCGATCGTGGCCACCAACGTGACCGGTGCGAAGGTGATGGCGGCCGCGGCCGCGATTCCCAGTATTCGAAGTCGGCTCAATTGTCGAAATACCTCGACTTGTCCAGCAACCGGCGATCCCGCTCCAGCTGGCGGTCCTGCTGGTAGGCCTCGACCTGCTCGGCGACCCATTCCTCGAGCAACCGGTCCTGCAGGGCGAACATTTCCTTTTCCTCGTCCGGCTCGCCGTGGTCGTATCCCAGCAGATGAAGCACGCCGTGGATGGTCAGCAGCGCCAGCTCGTGGCCCAGGCTGTGGCCCGCCGCGTCGGCCTGCCCGGCGGCGAATTCCGGGCACAGCACGATGTCGCCCAGCATCGACGGTCCCGGCTCCGGGGCGTCGGGCCGGCCACCCGGCTCGAGCTCGTCCATCGGGAAGCTCATCACGTCCGTCGGCCCGGGCAGGTCCATCCAGCGCATGTGCAGGTCGGCCATCGCCGCGGTGTCCAGCAGCACCATGGACAGCTCGGCGGCGGGGTTGACGTCCATCTTGGCGATGACAAACCGTGCGACGCTGATCAACTCGGTTTCGGAGACGTCGATGCCCGACTCGTTGGATACCTCGATGCTCATAGCTGCTTACGGCCCTATCACCGGCGCCCGCGGGAGCCCGACGCGCGCCTGGCCGCCCGGTTCATCGTCAGCCCGGGCTCCTCGAATTTCGCGTAGGCGTCCACGATTTCGGAGACCAGCCGGTGGCGCACCACGTCCACGCTGGTGAGTTCCGCGATATGGATGTCCTCGACGCTGTCGAGGATCTCGATGGCCGACCGCAGGCCCGACCTGGCGCCGCCGGGAAGATCCACCTGGGTGATGTCCCCGGTGATGACCATCTTGGAGCCGAAGCCGAGCCGGGTGAGGAACATCTTCATCTGTTCGGCGGTGGTGTTCTGCGCCTCGTCGAGGACGATGAAGGCCGAATTCAGCGTGCGGCCACGCATATACGCCAGCGGCGCCACCTCGATGACCCCGGCGGACATCAGCTTGGGGATCAGCTCGGGATCCATCATGTCGTAGAGCGCGTCGTACAGCGGCCGCAGGTACGGGTCGATCTTCTCACTCAGGGTGCCCGGCAGAAACCCAAGGCGCTCACCGGCTTCCACCGCCGGCCGGGTCAGGATGATGCGGTTGACCTGTTTGGTCTGCAGCGCGCTGACCGCCTTGGCCATCGCCAGATACGTCTTCCCGGTGCCGGCCGGGCCGACCCCGAAGACGATGGTGTTGTCGTCGATCGCGTCGACGTAGCGCTTCTGGTTGAGCGTCTTGGGCCGGATCGTCTTTCCGCGCCGCGACAGGATGTCCAGGGTGAGCACCTCGGCCGGTGACTCGTTGTCGGTGCCGGCCAGCATCGCGACGCTGTGGCGGACCACCTCCGGTGTCAGCGGCTGCCCGTTGGCGACGATCGCGACCAGCTCGGAGATCGCCCGCTCGGCGAGCGCGACGTCGGCCGGCGCACCCGAGACCGTCACGGCGTTGCCACGCACGTGCAGGTCGGCACTGAGGCTGCGTTCCAACGCGCGGAGGTTTTCGTCTGCCGAGCCCAACAAGCCGACGACGACATCGGGCGGAACATCGATGCTGCTGCGTACTTGGGCGTTGGCCTGGAGGCCTCCGGCTGTGTCAACAGCGCTGGTCTCGCGGGGCGTCACGTGGTTCTCGATGCCTGCTTTCTCGGCTTGTCGGTGGTTTGCTCGGCTGCCTAAGTCTACGCCCGGGCCCCGCGTTGGTCAGCCTTCAGCCGCGGAATTGGAGGGTGGAAGCGTCGTCCCAGCGTGGGGTGAGGACGCCGAGCGCCCCCAGCGCCACCGCCGCGGCGGTCGAGGTGCGCAGCACCTGCGGGCCCAGCCGCACGGGTAGCGCCCCCGCCCCCGTCAACACGGCGATCTCGTCGGGGGCGATGCCGCCTTCGGGGCCCACCACGAGAACCAGCGACGTCGCACGGGCGACGTCGAGGCGGTTCAGCGGGTCGGTCGCCGACTCGTGTAACGCCAGCACCACCGCCCCGGCGTCCGCTTCGGCACGGATTCGCTGGGCCAGTTCCGCGGTGGACAGCACGCCGTCGACGGGCGGGATGTGCGCCCGTCGGGATTGCCGGGCCGCGGACCGGGCGACGGCCCGCCACCGGCGCAGGCCCTTGTCCGCGCGGGGGCCCTGCCAGGCTGCCACGCACCGGGACGCCTGCCAGGCCAGGAACGCGTCCGCGCCGGCTTCGGTGGCCAATTCGATGGCCAACTCCGACCGGTCCGACTTCGGCAGCGCCTGCACCACCGTCACCGGCGGCCGGCCGGGCGCGACGCTCCAGCGCTTCAGCACCCGGGCCCGCAACCCGTCGCGGCCGGCGTGCTCGACCTCGCAGTGCGCCAGGCCGCCGGCGCCGTCGCCGAGGACCAGTTGCTCGCCGGGACGGATCCGCCGCACGGTGGCGGCGTGAAACCCCTCGTCACCCTCGACGAGGGCCAGCGACCCGACATCGGGCAGCGCGTCGACGTAGAACAGGGTCGCGACCATGTGCGCGCCGTTTTCGGAGCCGCTAGCGCCCGGTGAAGGTCTCACGCAGCCGGCTGAACAGCCCACCGCCGCCGTGCGTCGAGCGGACCTCGGGCACGTCGCGGCTGCGCCGGTTCTTCAGCTCCCGCAGCAGTTCGGTGTCGTGGTGATCGAGCCGGCTGGGCACCACCACCTCGACGTGGACGTGCAGGTCGCCCCGGGTGCCCGAGCGCAGGTGCGGCATGCCGTGGCCGCGCAGCGTGATGACCGAATTCGGTTGCGTGCCCGGCGGAATCGTGACCTCGCTGAGGCCGTCCAGGATGGCGTCGACGGTGATCGTGGCGCCCAGGGCCGCGTCGACCATGGGCACCGACACCGTGCAGTGCAGGTCGTCACCTTCGCGCACGAAGACGTCATGGGGCTGCTCGTGAACCTCGACGTACAGGTCCCCGGCCGGGCCTCCACCGGGTCCGACCTCGCCCTGAGCGGCCAGCCGCACTCGCATGCCGTCGCCGACCCCGGCGGGGATCTTGACGCTGATCTCGCGGCGGGCCCGGACGCGGCCGTCGCCCATGCACTGGTGGCAGGGATCCGGGATGACCACGCCGACGCCGCGGCAGGTGGGACACGGGCGCGAGGTCATCACCTGACCCAGCAGCGAGCGCTGCACCGTCTGGACCTCGCCGCGGCCGCCGCACGTGTCGCACGGCACCGGCACGGAATCGCCGTTGGTGCCCTTGCCCTGGCAGCGGTCGCACAGCACCGCGGTGTCGACGGTGACCTGCTTGGTCACACCGGTCGCGCACTCCTCGAGGTCGAGCCGCATCCGCAGCAGCGAGTCCGAGCCGGGCCGCACCCGGCCCATGGGGCCGCGCGAGGTCGCGCCGCCGCTGAAGCCGCCGCCGAAGAACGCCTCGAACACGTCGCCGAGGCCGCCGAAACCGCCACCGAAGCCGCCGCCCGCCGCGGCGTTCTCCAGCGGATCGCCACCCAGGTCGACGATGCGCCGTTTCTCCGGGTCGTTCAGCACCTCGTAGGCGACGCTGATCTCCTTGAACTTGGCCTGCGCGGCCTCATCCGGGTTGACGTCGGGATGCAGTTCGCGCGCCAACTTGCGGTACGCGCGCTTGATCTCCGCGTCGCTGGCGTTTCTGCTCACGCCGAGCAGCCCGTAATAGTCGCGTGCCACGCCTGACTCTCCTAAACCTGGTCTTTATCCCGCGCCTGCGCATACTGCGGGTGCGCGTTCATCGAGCACCCAGGACTTCGCCGATATAAAGGGCAACCGCGGCGACGCTGGCAATAGTTCCCGGATAGTCCATCCGGGTGGGCCCCAGCACACCCATCCCGCCGAAGACGGTGTCGGAGGTGCCGTAGGCGGTGGTGACCATCGAGGTGCCCGCCATCTCCTCGGCGGCCGTCTCATGGCCGATGCGCACCGTCACCTTACCGGCTTCCTGCTGGGCCGCCAGCAACCGCAGCACCACCACCTGCTCCTCGAGCGCTTCCAGGATGGAGCGCAGCGAGCCGCCGAAATCGGCGGCGTTGCGTGTGAGGTTGGCGGTCCCGCCCATCAGCAAGCGTTCTTCGCTGTGTTCCACCAGCGACTCCAGCAACACCGTCGCGGAGCGGCCGACGGCGTCACCCAGGCCGTCCGGGGCGCGCAGCTGCCCGGCCAGGTCGGCCACCGCGATCGAGGCCGCCGAGAGCTTCTTGCCGACCAGGGCCTGGCCCAGCATCTCGCGCAGCTGGGACAGCTGGTGGTCGTCGATGACGTCGCCGAGCTCGACGATGCGCTGATCCACGCGGCCCGTGTCGGTGATGACCACCATCAGCAGCCGGGCCGGGGTCAGCGCGATCACTTCGAGGTGGCGCACGGTGGACGACGTCAGCGTCGGGTATTGCACCACCGCCACCTGGCGGGTCAGCTGGGCCAGCAGCCGTACCGCCCGGCGCAGCACGTCGTCCAGGTCGACACCGGACTCGAGGAAGCTCAGGATCGCGCTCCGCTCGGCCGAGGACAGCGGCTTGACGTCGTGGAGGCGGTCGACGAATTCGCGGTAGCCCTTCTCCGTCGGCACGCGTCCGGAGCTGGTGTGCGGCTGGGTGATGTAACCCTCGGCCTCCAGCACGGCCATGTCGTTGCGGATGGTCGCGGACGAGACGCCCAAGTTATGGCGCTCCACCAGGCTTTTGGATCCGATGGGTTCCTTGGTGGCAACGAAATCGGCGACGATGGCACGCAACACCTCGAAGCGACGATCGTCGGCACTTCCCACTCGTGTCACCTCCCTGCACCGCGCTGACCGGTCCATTTTACGGGTCTCGAGTAGTGCCAACCGTTAGCAGCAGCCGTTCGCCGGCGCCCGGCGGCGGCAATCGGCGGGGCCCGCCGCGATCCGGGCGCCTTCGACGCTGACGCCGCGTCTTCCGACTAGCCTGTCCAGCATGAACCGGTCCGGTGATGGCAGCGCGTCGCGGAAGATCGGCCGATGATCTTCAAGGGCGTGCGCGAGGGCAAGCCGTATCCCGAGCACGGGCTGACCTACCGGGACTGGTCCCAGATCCCGCCGCAGCAGATCCGGCTCGACGAACTGGTCACCACGACGACCGTGCTCGCCCTGGACCGCCTGCTGTCGGAGGACTCGACCTTCTACGGCGACCTGTTCCCGCACGCGGTGCGGTGGAAGGGCGTCACCTATCTCGAAGACGGCCTGCACCGGGCGGTCCGGGCGGCGTTGCGGAACCGCACCGTGCTGCACGCGCGGGTGTTCGACATGGACATGGCGCCGGGGCCGCCGCGGTAGCCCGGTCACGTTCGTGCGGCGCCCGGTGTCGACGTAGTGAGGACGTTGGTTCACACCCCAACTCGCTAGGAGGATGCCATGTCCCGGTTGCCAGGGGTCTCCGACCGCGACGCCGGCCTGGGCGCCCGGGTCGCCTTCTTCTTCACCAAGCGCAAGCTGGCGCAGATGACCGGTCTGCAAACCGCCGGGGTGCTGGAACCGCTGCGGATGTACGCGCACATCCCCCGGCTGCTCAACGCCTACGGCAAGCTCGAGCAGGCCGAGTCGAAGCTGGACATCCTCAGCCCGCGCCACCGCGCGCTCGCCGAGCTGAAATCGGCGACGACCGTGCGCTGCGAGTACTGCATCGACCTGGGTTCGCAGATCGCCCGCCAATGGGGCATCACCGACGAGGAACTGCTCGCCCTGGCGGACTATCGACACGCCGCGTGTTTCTCCGATGTCGACAAGCTGATCCTCGAGTACGCCACCGCGATCAGCCGGACCCCGGTCGAGGTCAGCGACGAGCTCTTCGACGCGCTGCGCGCGCATTTCGACACCGCCCAACTCGTCGGGCTCACCCACGTCATCACGCTGGGCAATCTGCGCGCCCGGTTCAACCTCGCCCTCGGGATCGGCTCGTCCGGCTTTTCCGGCGACCGGGTCTGCGCCCTGCCCGACACCGGCGGCGGCACGTGACCGCGGATGCGTCGGTGACGGCGCGGTTCGAGGCGGCGCGGCCACAGCTGGGCGCCATCGCCTACCGCATGCTGGGCTCGATCGACGACGCGCAGGACGCCGTGCAGGAAACGTGGCTGCGGCTCAACGGCCGGGGCGCCGAAGGCGCTGACGAAATAGCCAACCTGGACGCGTGGCTGACCACCGTGGTGGCCCGCATCTGTCTGAACGTGCTGCGCGACCGCCGGGCCCACGGGCGGGAGGAGCCGAACCTGGTCCTGCCGGATCCGATCGTGGAAGCCGACGGCGAATTCGACCCGGAACGCCGGGCGATGCTGGCCGACGCGGTGGGGCTGGCGTTGTTCGTGGTGCTGGACACCTTGCCGCCGGAGCAGCGCCTGGCGTTCGTGCTGCACGACGTCTTCGCCGTGCCGTTCGACCAGATCGCACCCATCGTCGGCCGGACGCCGGAGGCCACCCGCAAGCTGGCCAGCCGGGCGCGCCGACGCATCGAGGAGGCCGACCCGACTCCCGACGGCGACATGGTCGCCCAGCGGGAGGCCGTGGACGCCTTCTTCGCGGCGGGCCGAAGCGGGGACTTCGACCGCCTGGTGGCGGTGCTGCACCCCGACGTGGTGCTGCGCGGCGACTTCGGGCACGGCACCGCCGGTTTCCGCACCCAGGGGGCGTCCGCCGTCGCGAAGCTGGCCCGCGCCTACGCGGGTCCGGACCGCGAGGTGCGCGCCGCGACGGTCAACGGCGCCGCGGGCGCGGTGATCTTCGTGGCCGGCCGCGCGACGGCGATTATGGGCTTCGTGGTGCGCGACGGCCTGGTGGCCTCGATCGACGTCCTGGCCGACCCCGTCCGCGTCGCCGGATCAGACCTGCGCGCGCTGCGCGTCGATCATTGACCGGCGGCCTGCAGCAACTCCATCGCCGACGCCCGCGACAACACCCAGCCGCCCTGGTTGACGAACGTGATGTTCTGGGTGACCGGCGACGTCAGCTTCGGACCGGAGACCGCGACGTCGGCCGTGGCCGTGCCGGCGGCGGCCGGCTGGATGTTCGTGATGTCGAACGACAGGGGCAGGTCGCCGTTCTTGGCCGCCTTCTGCAGCTTCTTGTCGGCGACGTGCGCCTCGATCCCGCTGATACCGCCCTGCACCAGGTTGCTCTTGCTGGCGAAGGGCACGCTCGGGTCGGCCAGGCTGTTCAGCACGCCGGTCAGCTGGTCGGCGGTCGGGACGTCGGCGGCGACCGGAGCCGGATCCTGCGGCAACGGCGCGCCGACCGCGGCGAGCCGTACCTGATCCACCGGCGCCGCGCTGGACGCCGCCGCGGCGGCCGCGCCCCCGATGACGGCGAAGGCCGCCACACCGGCGGCAAGCAACTTAACGGTTTTCATGGTTCCCCCTTCGACGGGCACGAATCTTCGCAACGACCCACACATCTGGCGTGTGTCAACGCGCCTGCTACTCCTGTTGTTTCGCGACTCGGCACGGCTACGTTACGGCCGGGCCATGTGAAGACAACAAGCACAACCTATGCGCTGACTGTGTGGCCGCCCAGAATACCGGCCGCCTAGTTCGTCGCCGTCGCAGCCTGGATCAGGGCGATGGCGGCGTCGTGCTGCAGGACCCAGTTCCCGCCCTGATTGACGAACACCAAGTGCTTTTGCACCGGCCCGGCGAACTTCGGCCCCGAGATGGCCACGTCGGCCTGGGCCATGTTGGGGCCGGCCGGCGCGATGTTGGTCACGGCGAAGGTCTCCGGAAAGTTCCCGTTGCGGTAGGCCTTTCGCAGATCGTGGTCGGCAACGTGGCCCTCGTCGGGGCTGATGCCGTTTTCGACCAGATTGTTCTTGGTCGTGTACGAGACGCCCGGGTCGGTGGCCTGGTTGCACAGGGTCGACAACTGTTCGGCGGTCGGCAGCGCTCCCGGGGCCGGCGGCGGCGGCGGTGGCGGGTCCTGCGGCAACGGGGCGCCGAGCGCGGCCAGCTGCACCTGATCCATCGGTGCTGTGACGAATGCGCCACCGGCGGCTCCCCCTACGACGGCGAACGCCGCCACGCCGGTGGCAATGGTCTTCCAGGTCTTCATGGTGTTCACGGTTCCCCCTTCGATGCGCGTCCACCATGACGGGATTTCAGTGATGTTGTCCCCCACACGGTTACGCGTTACCACGGTTTGGTTGGTGTAAGTGTGCCTGGTGTGACCGGCATTTGTGTCTCGCGCCGGTCACGTTACGGTGACGCTACGGCGGCATGGGCCGCCGTCGGCGTCAGCGTCGCTTGAGTGATTCCTGGAGACTCTTCGGCCGGATGTCGGTCCAATTCTGTTCGATGTAGTCCAGGCACTCCGCGCGGCTCGCTTCGCCGTAGACCACCCGCCAGCCGGCCGGTTTTTCGGCGAAGCTAGGCCACAGGCTGTGCTGGTCCTCGTCGTTGACCAGAACGAAGAAGGTGCCGTTTTCGTCATCGAAGGGGTTGATGCTCATCGCGTCTCCTTGTCGTGTGCGTGGACGGGCCCACCAAGCCGCCACTGGATCCCAGTATCCGGTCAGACAACAATCCCAAGCAGCTGAGGTTGGGAAATCCGGGCCCCTGCGTCAGTCCGGACAAATTGGGCAGAAACAGCTTGGGCTTGACGTCGGCGACGGCCAGGTCGTAGCCGATCGCCTCCTGCAGGGTGTCGGCGGTCAGCGGTCCGCCGAGGCCGAGCTCCAACAGGTCCAGCACGTCCTGGCCGAACAACGACGTGAACCACAGCGCGTCGGCGCCGGAGCCGTCGATGACCAGGTCGAAACCGTGTACCGTCTCGAGGTTTTCGGTGCCGCGGTTGGTGGACAGGGTCAACCGGATCTGCCCGTCCCGGCCCACCGCATGGGCCACCCGGCCCCGCAGGTGGCGGATGCGGTCGTCGGCCAGCAGGGCCTCCTGCACGTTGGCCGAGAACACCCCGCGGTCGGTGCGGGCCAGCGCGTCGCGGCGCTCGGCCAGCGTCAAGGCGCTCCAGTCGGTGGGGTCGGAGAACAGCGAGTTCTCGAAGAAGCTCTCCCCACGGGTGAACAGCGTCACCTGCGGGGAAATGACGGTGATGGTCGAAACCCGGTGCCGGAACAGCTCGTTGAGCATGGACGCGGCCGTCTCGCCCCCGCCGATCACCGCCACCCGCTCGGCGCTGATCCGGTCGTGACCGGCGGCCCGGTCCCAGAACTGGGCGATCGAGAGCATCCGTGGGTTGCCGGGCAGCAATGACTTCTCGGCCTGTCCCGGCCCGGTGATCATCAGGGCGTCCGCGTGCACGGTGGTCTCGTGGCTGTGCAGCGCCCATTGGTCGCCACTGACGGCCAGCCGTTCCACCTCGCCGTGCACCACCTCGAGGCCGATCTGGTCGGCGACCCAACCCAGGTATTGACTCCACTTGCGATGAGTCGGAGCCGGCCGGCCCCGGTCGATCCACTCGGCGAACGCCGCCGTCGCGATCAGATAGGACTGCCAGCTGTAGCGGGTCATCCGCTCGTCGAGCTCGGCGTTGCGGCGGGGCACCAGCGCGGACCGGTACGGAAACCCCACATCCTTTTCCGGGCTGGTGCCCAGCCGCTGCGCCCCGTCGGTCCAGCCGCCGCTGGCCTGCCAGTTGGCCGCGACCCCGATCCGTTCGACCGCGACCACCTCGGGGGCGTCGACGCCCATGTCCCGCAGCACGGACGCCTTGGCCGCAACGGCGACCGCCTTGGCTCCCGCACCCAGGATCGCAAGCCTGCTCATGTCACCGTCTCCCGCAGCGATTCGATCCAAAGGCGTTGCAGCTCCGCCACATCGGCATCGTCGAGAATGCCGGGCAGCGTGCGCCACTGCGCGGCCAGCACGCGCTGACCGTCGAACTTCAGGATGGCGGCCACGATGGTGAGCTCGTGACGCACCGCCAGATCGGGCTCCGGTTGCGGCGACACCCCGGCGAGCAGCTCGCGCTCGAGGGTGAGTCCGGTCCCGCCGCCGGAGTGGGCGGCGCCGAGGTAGTTCAGCAGCAGTTGCGGGCCTGGCAGCGGGGCGAGGCGCTCGGCGGTGTCGGGGCGCAGATAGCGCAGCAGCCCGTAGTCCAGCCCGTCGCCGGGGATGGCCGCCAGCTGCTCCCCCACGTCGCGCGGGTCGGCCGACGGCACCCGGATCGGGTAGATGGAACTCAGCAGTCCGACGGTGTCGCCGGTGTCGAGGGTGTACGCGCCCGGCCCGTCCACGAGACCGTCGGCGCGGCCGTGGGTTTCCAGCGCCAGCAGGGGCGGCGGGGTGGCCTGGTTGCGCGACCGCCGCCACCGCGTCACCGTCGCCGCGGTGGCGGCGATCAACAGGTGCGGCAACGGCACGCCCGACTCCAGCAGCCGGCGGGTCGTGTCGGCGTCGGTGGCGGTCAGGCGGACGGTCAGGTCGCGGGCCCGGTCGCGACCCGGGTCGACCCGCCGGGCACCGAGATCGGGATCCGCACCGTCGGACTGGGCGACCCAGAACCGCACCGTGTCCAGCCGGTGGGCGCGCTCGACCAGCGCCCCGGCCCAGCGCCGGTAGCCGGTGTGCTCCCGGACCGGGGCGGGCGGGTGACCGGTGGCCAAAGCCGTTAGCGCGGCGCCCAATTCGCCGAGAACCACTCGCCACGACGCCGGGTCCATCGCCAGGACGTGGGCGGTGAGCAGCAGCACGCTCGGCCCGGTCGGGGGGCGAAGCCACACCGCGGCCAGGAGCGCTCCCCGCTCCGGGTCCAGGCGGTCGACGGCCCGCGCGACGTGTCCGGGGATGGCGGCCTGCAGGTCGCCTTCGACCTGGACTTCGAGGAGTTCGATCCCGGCGGTCTGCGCCGGGATCAGGGTCATCGCGGCGCGGTCCAGGCGGGCGCGCAGCACCTCGTGACCCCGCACGATGCCGGCCAGCGCGGTGTCCAAATGCTCGCGGGTGACACCGTCGGGCAGCCGGATGGCCTCGGTCTGCGCGAGCCGCCGCGGCTCGCCGTATTCGTAGAGCCAGCGGCCGTTGGGCAGCACGGGCATGGGTTCGGTGCCCTCGTCGACATCGCTTGCGGCGGCGATGATTTCGGAGTCGATCGCCTCGGCCAGCTCGCGGATGTTGGCGCACTCGAGGATCAGCCTGGCGCGCAGCGCGATCCCCCGCGCGCGGGCCGCCTGCACCACCGACAGGGCCGCGATGCTGTCCAGGCCCAGCTGCAGGAAGTCCGCGGCCACATCCACCCCGGGTTGCCCCAGCAGTCCCGAAAGCAGCTCGGCCAGAGCGGCTTCGGTGGGGGTTTCGGGCTCGGCCCGGACGGAATCCGGCTCGGCGGCGTCGAGGGCGCTCAGCGCGGCCTCGTCCAGCTTGCCGTTGACGGTGAGCGGGATTTCGTCGACCGTGACGATGCGCTGCGGAATCATGTAGCGCGGCAACCGGGAGCCGAGCATGCCGCGCAGCTCGGCCGGCGACGGCGGGCGCTGCGCCGCGTCGGCGACGACGACGTAGGCGGTCAGCCGCGCGGTGCCGTGCCCCCGGCGCACCAGCACGCCCGCATGCCGGACGGCGGGATGCGATTCGAGGACGGCGGCGATCTCGCCGGGCTCGACGCGGTAACCGCGGATCTTCACCTGCGCGTCGGCGCGGCCCACATATTGCAGCGCGCCGTCGGCGGAGCGACGCACCAAATCGCCGGTGCGGTACATGCGTTCGCCGGCCGCGAACGGGTCGGCCACGAATCGCCGGCCGGTTTCCGCGGCCCGGCCGAGGTACCCGCGGGCCAGCTGGGCGCCACCCAGGTAGAGCTCACCGGTCGCACCGCACGGCACCGGGCGCAGCGCCGAGTCCAGCACGTAGCCGCGGGTGTGCAGCGTCGGCCGCCCGATCGACGGCTCGTTGTGCTCCGCGAGCGCGGCGACCACCGCCTCGACCGTGGTCTCGGTGGGGCCGTAGCAGTTGTAGGCCGTCATGCCCGTACGCGCGCACTCGGCTCGGATCAGGTTCCAGGCCGCGGTACCGAGCGCTTCGCCGCCCAGCGCCAGCACCTCCAGCGGAACCCTGGTCACCAAACCGCATGCCGTGAGTTGGGCAAACATCGACGGGGTGGTGTCGATCATGTCGACGCCGTGCTGGGCGATCGCCGCGACCAGCGCCTCGGCGTCGGTCTGCGTGTGCTCGTCCACGACGTGCACGGCGTGGCCGTCGAGCAGCGCGACCAACGGCTGCCAGGCGGCGTCGAACGCGAACGACCACGCGTGCGCGATGCGCAGCGGTCGGCCCACCCGGGCGGCCGCCGGCCGCAACACGTTGTCCAGGTGGTCGTCGGCGTAGGCCGTCACCGCCGCGTGAGTTCCGATGACGCCCTTGGGTTCTCCCGTGGTGCCCGAGGTGAAGACGACATAGGCCGCCTGGCCGGGCGGCACGTCGACCGCGCGGAAGTCGGCACCGGGCGATACGCCGGCCGAAAGCCACTCGTCGTCGATCACGAGGGACGCCCCGGATTGGCGCAGCATCGATGCCACCCGTTCGGGGGGCGTCCCCGGCTCCATCGGCACACACACGCCACCGGCTTTGAGCACCGCGAGGATCGCGACGATGTACTGCGGGCCGCGGAAAAGCCGGACGGCGACCGGGGTTTCGCGCCCTACGCCGCGGTCCGCGAGCCTGGCCGCCAGGCCGTTGGCGAGCGCGTCCAATTGGCCGTAACTCAGCGCGCCGCCCCCCCAGCTCACTGCGGGGTTGTCCGGGGTCCTGGCGGCGACCTCGGCGAAGCGCGTGTGGACGCCGGCCGGCGCCGGGGCGGGAGCGTACTCGGCTTGCGGGGAGATCTCCTCGTCCTCGAAGAGCACGCTGACCCGGTGCAGCGGACGCTCCCAGTCGCGCAGCAGGCGCTCGGCGGTGACGAGCACCCGCCGGCCGAGTCCGGCGGCGGGGACGGCGCCCAGCGCGCCGTCGATCGCCTCTACCAGCACCACCAGTTCGCCGCCGGCCATGTGGGCCGCGACGGTGATCGGGAAATGCGACAGGGTTTGCAGCGCCGACGGCCGGAATGTCGCACCGGCGGCGGTCAATTCGGCTCCGGCGGTCAGTCCGTCCAATGGAAAGTTCTCGTAGACCAGCAGGGTGTCGAACATCTCCCCGACCCCGGCGAGCGCCCGCAGCTGCGCGTGTCCGAGGTAGCCGTGCTCGCGCAGCAGCGCGGCGTCGCGCTGCACGGCGCGGCATTGCTCGCCGACGGTGGCGGCCGGGTCGAGTCGCACCCGCATGGGCACAGTGTTGACGAACAGACCGATCATCGTCTCCACGCCGGCCAGTTCGGGCGGCCTGCCCGACACCGTGACCCCGAAAACCACGTCCTGGCTGTCGGTCAGCCGGGACAACACCAGCGCCCACGCCATCTGAATCAGGGTGCTGACGGTGATGCCCCGGGAACGGGTCTGCTCGACCATGCGCGCGGCGGCCGCGGCCGGCACCCGCAGTTCGGTGGTGCGGGGCAGCCCGGTCCGCCGGTCCTCCGCCGAGCCCAGCGCCGCCGATAGCAGGGTGGGGCCCGGAAGGCCGGCCAGGTGCTCTCGCCAGACCCGTTGGCCGGCTTCCGGATCGCGACTCGCCAGCCAGCCGATGTAATCGCGGTACGGCCGCGGGGTGACGGGCAGCGCCGACAGGTCACCACCGGCCCGGTACAGCATCGTCATCTCGTTGACGAACACCGGCAACGACCAACCATCGATCACGATGTGGTGGGCGGTGAGCACCAAACGCCATTGCGCGCCGGGCAGTTCGACCAGCAGGAAGCGGATGGCCGGCCCGCGTTCGAGGTCGAACGGCCTGCGGCGTTCGGCGGCCTCCAACGCCGGCACATCCTCGAACGCGGCGGCGACGGTGCGCCACGGCAGGTCGACCCGGGACGGCACGATCTGCACCGGGCGCGCGATGCCGCGGCTGAAGAAGCTGGCCCGCAGGTTCGGGTGTCGCTCCAACATCTTTGCCGCGCAATCACGGAGCAGCGCGGCATCGAGCGCACCGGAGATGTCGGCGGCCATCCCGATCACGTACGGATCCTCGGCGGTTTCGCCGTCGCCGAATTCGGCGAGCGTGGTCAGTGAATACAGGCCCTCTTGCAGCGGGCTCAGCGCCATCACGTCCTCGATGCCGGGCGCGACGTCCCTGGTGGCCGTCATGGCGTACCGTCGCGCGACGACGACCACAGCTGCGTCACGGCGGCGAGATCCTCGGCCGACAGCCCGGACGCGCTCATCGGCTCAAACCGGGCGTCGGCCGGCTCGGCCTCATCTCCGTTCGCGCCCAATGCGTCGAGAGCGGCCGCCAGCTGCTGCACCGTCGGGTTCTCAAAGATCATCCGCGGACTGACCGCCAGGCCGGCGGCCCGCGCCCGCGAGGCCAGCTGCACCGACAAGATGCTGTCACCGCCCAGCGCGAAGAAGTCGTCGAAGCGCCCCACCTCGGGTGTCGACAGCAGCTCGGCGAACACCTTGGCCAGCGCGCGTTCGGTGTCGGTGCGCGACGGTTCCGTCCGTCCACTGGTGCTGACCGCCGGTCGCGGCAGCCCGGGCCGGTTCAGCTTGCCCGACTCGGTCTTGGGGAGCGCGTCAAGGACGGTCAACGACGACGGCATCATGTAGCCCGGCAGCACCGCGCCGATCGCGGCGCGCACCTCCGATGCGAACGAGGCTTTCTCGGCCTCGTCGGCGATCGGCCGTTGTGGCACAACGTATCCGGCGAGCGAGGTGCCCCCATGCAGTTCCCAGGTGCGGGCGGCCGCGACCGCGACGCCGTCGGCCCCCGCCAGCGCCGCCTCGACCTCGCCCAATTCGACTCGGAAACCGCGCACCTGCACCTGATGGTCGGAGCGCCCGACGAACTCCAGCCTGCCGTGCTGGGTCCAGCGCGCAAGGTCGCCGCTGCGGTACAGGCGCGAACCCGGTTCGGTCGCATAGGGATTGGCCACGAACCGGGTCGCGGTCAGCCCGGGCCGCTTCCAGTAGCCCCGCGCCAGTTGATCGCCGGCGTAATACAGCTCACCGACGACCCCGACCGGCACCGGCCGCAGCGCGTCGTCGAGCAGGTAGGCGTCGGCCCCCGGGACCGGCTTGCCCACCAGCGGACGTGGCGGCTCCAGTCGCCCGCGGCACACCGCACCGGACGTTTCGGTGGAGCCGATGTTGTTCAACAGCTCGGTGTCCGCGCCGGAGCACACCGAAACGAGTCGCTGCAGGAGCGCGGTGCCCACCGGTTCTCCGCCACACACCAGGCGGGACAGGGCCCGCACCGCGTCGGGCCGGCTGTCGATCAGGGCGGAGACCAGGCTGGGCACGGCGGTCAGCTGGGCGACCGAATGCCGGATCATCAAGTCGCCCAGAGCTTCCGGGTCGCGGTGCTCGGCATCGTCGGCGAGGATCATGGTGGCCCCCGCCGCGAGGCCGGCCAGCATCTCCATGCCGCCCTCGAGGAACGTCATCGAGGCCTGCGCCAGCCGAACGTCGTCCGCCTTCGGCGGGTAGTGCCGCAGCTGCCAGTCCAGCCGGGCCGCCATCGATCGGTGGGTGCCCACCGCGCCCTTCGGCGTGCCCGTCGATCCCGACGTGAAGACCAAATACATCGGGTCATCCGGGTGCGGATGCGGCAGTTCCCGCCGGTCGGCCCCGCCGTTGTGCACCGCGTCGCGTACCTGCGGGTCGTCCAGCGAGATCACCGTGATGCCGGCGACTTCGGGCATGCTGTCGGCGGCATCTGCGGTCGCCAGCACCACTGGCGGCCGCACGTCGTCGAGCATGAACTGCTTGCGCGCCGTCGGGTAGCCGGGATCGATCGGGAAGTAGCCGCCGCCGGCCTTCATGATGGCCACCAGCGCCACCACCAGGTCGAGGCCCCGCCGCGTCGAAAGCCCCACCAGCGTCCCGGGCCCGACCCCGTGCGCGGCCAGCAGCTCCGCCAGGTTGTCCGAACAGCGGTGCAGCGCGGGGTAATCCATCTGCTGATCGCCGCACCGCACCGCGATCCGGCCGGGTCCCCAGCTTCGGCTCGGCTGCAGCAGTTCGGGAATGGTGCGCGGCCGGTCGCGCGGCGCGCGCTCGCCGCGGCTCCAGTCATCGAGCATCCCCCGCCGCTCGCCGGCGTCGGTCAACTGTACGTCTCGCAAAGTCTGGTCGGGGTTGTTGGCAAACTCGGCTACCACCCGGGTCAGCCAGGCGGCCATCCGCTCGATGGTGGTCCTGGCATACAGCTCCGTCCGGAAGATCAGGTTGCCGTTGTAGCCGATGCCGCCCGAGCCGTCGGTGCCGAAGAAGTTGACGCTCAGGTCGGCGTGCGCCATGTCGAAGACGGGGTCCAGGGAGGTGCACACCGCGTCTTGTCCACCCTCGACCGGCGCCTGCTCGATCACCCGGGTGGCGGGCAGGTGGTCACGGACGTGCACGACGACCTGGAACAGCGGGTTGCGTGACAGGGAACGGACCGGGCTGACGGCGTCGACCACCCGGTCGAACGGCAGGTCCTGGTGGGCGTAGGCGGCCAACGCCGTCTCGCGCGCGCGGGTGAGCAGCTCGCGCAGCGTCGGGTTGCCGGTCAGGTCGTTGCGCAGCACCAGGATGTTGACGAAAAAGCCGATCAGTTGGTCCAATTCGGCCTCGGCGCGCCCGGCGACCGGTGTGCCGAGCGGGACGTCCGGGCCAGCACCCGCCTTGTGCAGCACCACCGCGACCGCCGTTTGCAGCAGCATGAACTCGGTGATGCCCAACTCGCGGGACAACGCGGCAAGCTTGCCGCGCGTCGCCGCGTCGACGCGGAACTCGACGGATTCGCCCGCGCCGCCGGGCACCGGCCGGCGGGGGAAGTCGGGCCGCAGCCCGGTGTCCTCCGGCAGCCCCGCGAGCTGCCGCGTCCAATACTCGCGCTGCTCGGCGGCAACGGCGGACTCCTGGCCGCCCGCGTCACCCAGGAACGCCCCCTGCCACGCCGCGTAGTCGGCGTACTGCACGCGCAGCGGCGCCCAGGACGGGGGCTCCCCGGCCCGGCGCGCCCGATAGGCGGTCATAACATCGGCGAACAGCACGCCGGCCGACCAGTGGTCGGAGGCGATGTGGTGGATCACCAGCGACAGCACATGCTCGGCGGGGTTGTCGGCCGTGTGCAGCACCGCGACCCGGACCGCCAGCTCGCGGTCCAACTCGAAGCAGTGCCGGCGCTCGTCGTCCAGCTGCCGTTGCAGCCACGCGTGGTCGGGGCCGCCGGCGCGGCGCACCGAGACCTCCCGGGCCGTCCCCACCACCTGGTAGGGCGTGCCGTCCACCTCGACGTAGGAGGTGCGCAGGATCTCGTGGCGGGCGATGACGTCGCCGACCGCGGCGATCAGGGCCTCGATGTCCCACGGGCCGGTCAGTTTCGCGGCGAAGGGAATGTTGTTGACCCAGCTGGGACCGTCGACGCGGTAGGCGAACCAGCTGCGCAGCTGAGACGCCGACAGCGGCATGGGCTCGTCGTGGGCGGTCGCGATCAGCTTGGGCCGCGACGGCCTGAGCCCGCCGGAACTCAGCTGGTCGACCCGCTCCGCCAGCAAGCCCACGGTCGACAGCTCGAACACGTCCCGGATGCCAAGGTCCACCCCACACTCGGAACGAATCGCGGTGACGAGTTTGGTGGCCACCAGCGAGTGACCGCCCAGGTCGAAGAACGAGTCGTCGGCCCCCACCCGGTCGTGACCCAGGAGCGCGGAAAACAGTGCGGCGACGCGGCGTTCGGTGATGGTGGTCGGGTCGCGATAGTCAGCGGCCGCAGCGATCTGCGGTTGGGGCAGCGCGGCGCGGTCGATCTTGCCGTGCGCCGTGATCGGGATTTCGTCGAGCGTCACAAAGGCCGCCGGTGTCATGTAGTCGGGCAGCGCGGCGGCCACCCTGGCGCGAATGCGCTCGACCTCAACGGTTTCCGGTCCACCGCCCTGGGCCGGCGTGACGTATCCGACCAGGCTCTTGCCCAGCCGGGGCAGGTCCATGGCCAGCACGACCGCTTGCCCCACACTGGGGTCGACGGAGATGGCGGCCGCGACCTCACCCAGCTCGATGCGAAAGCCGCGGATCTTCACCTGCTCATCGGCGCGGCCGACGAACTCGATGTCCCCGTCGGCGTTGCGGCGAGCCAGGTCGCCCGAGCGGTACAACCGGCGGCCCGGGGCGAACGGGTCGGCGACGAAACGTTCGGCCGTCAGTCCCGGTCTGCCGTGGTATCCGTGCGCGACATGTGTTCCGCCGATGTAGATCTCGCCGATCACGCCCGCGGGAACGGGCCGCAGCGCGTTGTCGAGCAGGTGCACCTGCGTGTTGATCTTGGGACGGCCGATGGGCACCACCCGGGTGCCCTGTGCCCCTTCCACCGGGTAACTGGTGCAGTTGACCACGGTCTCGGTCGGCCCGTAGAAGTTGTACAGCAGCGCATCGAAGGTGGCGTGGAACTTGTCGGCGACCTCGCCCGGCAAGGCTTCCCCGCCGATGGGTACGCGCCGCAGGGTGCGCCACTGGCCGACGCCGGGCAGCGACAGGAACAGCCCGAGCAGCGACGGCACGAAGTGCATCGAGGTGATGCCTTCGCGGCTGAGCAGTTCGGTGAGGTAACCGATGTCGCGCAGCCCGTCGGGCCGCGGAATCACCAGGCGCGCACCCATGATCAACGTGCCGAAAATTTCTCCCATGGAGACGTCGAAGCTGGGCGACGCGACCTGCAACAGCCGGTCGGTTTCGTCGACGCGGTACTCGTCGCCGAACCAGACGAAGTACTCGGCGATGGGCGCATGGGGCACCGGCACGCCCTTGGGCAGCCCGGTCGATCCTGATGTGTAGATCATGTACGCGGTGTTCTGCGGGCTCAGGGGCCGGACCAACTCGGCGGGCGCGGAGGCCGGGTACCGGGACAGGCCGGTAACCGGTTCGCGCAGCGTCAGTTTGGCGTCGGCGTCACCGAGGATGAAGGCCAGCCGGTCCTCGGGGTAGGCGGGATCCACCGGCAGGTAGACCCCACCGGCCTTCAGCACGCCCAACGCGGTGATGACCAATTCGGGTGACTTGTCCAGCAACACCGCGACGCGGTCCTCGGTGCCGATGCCCTGTTCGATCAGCCAGTGCGCCAGGCGGTTCGACTCTTCGTCGATCTCGCGGTAGGTGTACTGGCGTCCCTCGTAGACGACGGCGACGGCCTCGGGGGACAGTCCGGCCCGGCGGGTGACCAGCTCGGGCAGCGTCGCCGCCGGGGTTTCGAAATCCTCGCCGGCCGAGGCCCTGCGCAACCATTCGGCGTCGTCGGCGTCCATCAGCGCGCACGCCGACAGCGCGGTGTCGGGATCGCTCAACGCGTCGTCCAGCAACACTGTGTAGTGCCGCAGCAACTGATTGACCAGCTGCTGATCCAGCACCTCGACCAGGTATTCGGCTTCGACAAGCCCGCCGCTCGAGCCATCCAGCTCGATCATGAAACTCAAGGGCAGCTGGTTGAAATGGCCGCGCAGCTCCGCCCGCTCGCATCGCACCCCGCGCGGGCAGAAACCGGCGCCGTCGGGCTCGCGCTGCCCGAAGCTCACCCGGGTCATCCGGTCGGCGCCGTGCCGGCGATCTGGATTGGACTCGCGCACCAGCCACTCCAAGTCGGCGCGCGAGTGCGCGAAGGCACCCACCGCGCTGTCCCGGGTTTGCGCCAGCAGCTCGCGGAACGTCTGGTGTGGTTCCGGGCGCAGGCGGAGCACCACGGTATTGCCGTAGTAACCGATGTCCGAATCGGTCCCGACGTCCCGGTTGAGGACGGGGGCGGCGACGAGGAAGTCCGTCGACTGGGTGTATCGGTGCACCAGCGCGGCGAACGCCGCCATTAGCACCATGTACGGGGTGGCACCGGTTTCGCGCGCCAGCGCGGCCGCCCGATCGAGGGTGGCCCTCGACAACCGCGCGGTGGCGCGCTGCGCGCGCCAGATGCTGGGCACCACCGAGCCGTTGGGGCCCGGAAGTTCGAGCGGCTCGGGCAGATTCGCCATCAGCGGTCGCCAGTACTCGATGTCCGCCGCGGGATCCGCGGCATCGCCCGGCGGTGGGGCCGGCAACGCGGGTTGGCCGTCGAAAGCGTCCGGATCCGTGTACGCGCGGGTCAGGTCGGCGAAGAACGGTGTCCACGAGGCGTCGTCCCAGGCGACGTGATGGGCGGTGATCAACAGCATCAGCTCGTCGCCGGACAGGCGGGCCACGGTGACCCGTAGCGGCGAATCCTCGGCCAAGTTGAAGGGCCGGCGAAAGTCCCGCTGCGCCAGCACGTCCAACCGCAGCCGGCGGGCCTGATCGGACAGCTCCGACACGTCGTGCTCGGCCCACTCGGGCCGCAGCCCTTCCCGGAGAACCGGATACGGGTCGCCATCCTCGCCCACGGAGTACGTCGTGTGCAGCACGGGGTGCCGCGCGGCCACGGCGTCCACCGCGCGCCGCAAGCGTGCGGGGTCGACCGGGCCGGTGACGAGGTAGGAGACGCAGACGTTGAGCAGCGCGCTGTCCGGGTCCACCGACTGCACGAACCACATCCGGTGCTGGCCGGCGGACATGCGCGGCCGTGCGTCGGCCGCGGCCGCCTCGGCGGCCGGGCTGCCCAGGCCGCGTTCGGCGATCTTGCGGCGCAATATCTCCAGGCGCTCGTCGTCGAGACGGGCCCTGGCCCCGATGGTGTCCGTCACGCTGGGAGTCCAACCTTTCTGCCTTCGGGAGCGTCGAGTGTCACGCCGTCCCGCGAGCCGCCGGGCGAGCCGGTGCTCATCTCGTCGATCAATTCGTTGAGGGTGATCCCGCCGAGCATGCGGGCAACGGGGATGGAGCTTCCGACCGTCCGGCGCAGCCGCTTGCGCAAGTCGAGTGCGAGCAGCGAGTCGACACCGAGGTCGATGAGCGGTGCGGTCGGGTCGATCGCTGCCGGGTCAGCCAGGTGCAGCGTCGCGGCGAGTTCGGCGCGCACCGTCGCGGCGAGGGGTTTGGCCGCGGAGCCGTCGGCTCCCGCCACCGGCGTCGTGGACGGCGTTGGCATGCCCTGACTTTCGAAGAACACCCCGAGCCGATCGAGGTCCGCATCGAAGATCAGCGGATCGCCGTCGTAGCTGTGCAGGCTCGCCTCGATCGCCCGGTCCGGAGCCATCGCGATCAGGCCGGAGCGTTCGGTGCGGGCGATCTCCTCGGCCGCCACGACGCCGGCGGTCTGCCACAGTCCCCACCGGATCGCCATCGTGTCGCGGCCCCTGCGGCGCAGCGCGGCGACCAGCACGTCGAGCATCCGGTTCGAGGCGGCGTACGCGGCGTGGCCGTAGCCGCCCCATACCCCGAACACCGACGAGCAGGCCAGGATTCGGCAGTCCGGCCGCAGCGGCCACACCTCGGCCAGCACCGCCAGGCCGCGAACCTTTGCGGCACACACCGCCGCCACGTCGGCGCCCGTCAGCTCGGAACTTGGGCGGGCCTCGGCGATGCCGGCGCTATGGATCAGCAATGACGCGCCCGGGCCGGCGTGCCGGGCCGCGGCGGCTGCGAGGGCGGCCGGATCGGTGATGTCGCAGCGCGGGGCGTGTACCTCGGCGCCGTGGTTTTCGGTGAGCCGGCGCAGCGCGTCCCCACCAATGCCGTTGCGGCTCAACAACGTGACCGTCCGCGCCCCCCGCTCGATGCAGTACCGCGCATACTGCAGGCCGATGGCTCCGCTGCCGCCGGTGATCACCACATGGTCCAGCGCGTCGGCACTCAGCGGCCGTTCGGTTGTCGAGTCGAAGCACTGCCGAAAGGTTCGGACGTAGGGTCGCGGTGATTCACCGCCGCGCAGCGCCACCTCGGCCGCCTCGCCGAGCAGCGCGTCGACGACGGCGCGCGCGGTTGCGGCATCGACGTCCCGGTCCGGCAGGTCGAGATGTTTGAAGGTCTGCTCGGGGAACTCGAACCCGACGCTGCGATGCATCGCGGCCAGCGCCGCCTGCGCCGGGAAGGCGTCCGAGTCGTCCGGATCGACGGTCTCGGCGCCCGCGGTAAGCAACCAGACGGTCCGGCAGCGCGGGCCGATCAGGGCGGCGTAGTCGGGTAGACCCGCGTCCGGCCGGCCACCGATCTGCTCGACCGCGGCGGCGGGGTCCGGCTCGTCCAGCGCCGGCGCGATGACCGCGAGGACCTCCGCGTCGTTCGGCGGCACCACCCGGCAACCGCCTTGTGCCCCAAGGGCATCGATCAGCCGGCGCGTCAGGGCGCCTTCCGTCGGCGCGACGGCGAAGACGCCGACGTCGGCGCCCGACGCGGCCGACGGGGCCGCGTGCTGCCAGTCCTCGATGACGATGTTGAGCGCCGGGGCGGGCGGTGCGGTCTCGATCGGCGGTTCGGGCGCCGCCCACAGGTGTACGGCCCGCATCGGCGCGTTCGGGAACCCGCGCAGCGGTGGCCGGACGCCACCGGGAATGGCGTGGGCCCATTGGCAGCCGGGATCGGCGGTCCCCACTGCCGCGATGTTCGCCGTCAGCGTGTCGACGATGGCGCCGTCGCGATGACCGGACCCGACGGCCACCGCCGTCTCGCCGATCATGTCGGCGAGCGGATACAGCAGCGAGGGGTGCGCGGACAGCTCGACGAACGTGTTGGCCCCGAGCCGTTGGGCCGCGGTCACCGCTTGGTCAAATCGTACTGTGCTGCAGAGGTTTTCATACCAGTATCGGGAGAAGTCCGCGTCACTACCGACCTCCGTGCCAAAGGTCGAGCCGATGAACCGCACCGGACCGTCCCGGAATGCCGAGCCTGGTACCCGCTCGGCCAGTGCGGCGCGCAACTGCCGCAGCACGCTGGTGTGCCCGGGGTAGTCCACCGACAGTTGATGGGTGAACATGCCCCGCTGCCGCGCCAGCCGCACGGCGGCCGCGACGGCGTCGCGGTCTCCGGACACCACGGTCGACGCCGGGCCGTTGACCGCCGAGACTTCCAGCCAGCCTGCCGTTTCGGCGATCAGGGACTCGGCCTCGTCGACACCGGCACCGAGCACCGCCATGGCGTAGTGGCCCGCCAATTGGTCGACGATGGTGGCGCGGGCGCCGACCAGGCTGGCCGCGTCGGGCAACGATATCCTTCCGGCCACGTACGCCGCAGCGACCTCACCGAGGCTGTGACCAATCGCGAGGGCCGGCAGCACGCCATGGAATTGCCATTGGTGGGCCAGGCTGACCGCGTGGGTGAACTGTGCCCCCTGAATTTCGGTGCGCGAGCAGTTCCGGTCGCGCTCCCCGATCAGGTAGGGCAGCGGTGAGGGCAGCCCGGCGGCGCGGAAGGCCCGGGCGCACCGGTCGGCCTCGGCGCGGTACGCCGGAAGCCGTTGATAGGCCTCGGCGCCCATCGACTGCCACTGGTTGCCCTGGCCGGGAAACACGAAGGCGATGCACGGGGCGGCGCCGAGGGAGGATCGGGTGACCAGCGGGTGCTCCTCGCCGCGGGCCAGCGCGGACAGGCCGGAGAGCAGCTCGCCCCGGCCGGAGGCCCGCACCACCGCGCGGTGCCGGCGCACCCGCCGCAGGCGCAGCAGCGTCGAAGCTACCGCCGCGGTATCCGCGTCACCGCGGCCCAGATAATCCACGATGGCCCGGGCGTCCTGACCGATCAGCCCTTCGTCGTGTGCCGAGAGCAGCACCGGCACGCGGTCGTCGGGCAACGGGGTGGTCAGCATCATGCGACCTCGGGGAGGGAGACGATCACGTGCGCGTTGGTGCCGGCGATGCCGAATGCCGACGCCGCCGCGACCCGTTGGCCGCCGATCGCGGGCCACGGCGTCAGCGTCGTCGCGAGGCGCAATCCCTGGCGGTCCCAGTCGATTTCCGGGCTGGCTTCCGACGCGTGCAGCGTGGGCGGGACGGCTTCGTGCGCGGCGGACACCACCACTTTGGCTAGGCCGAGGGCCCCGCTGGCGGCCAGCGCGTGGCCGACGTTGGATTTCACCGAACCGAGCAGCGCGCCGCCGCCGGGCGCCGTGTCGCCGTAGGTCCGTGCCAGCGACCGCAACTCGGTGCGGTCACCGAGGCGGGTGCCGGTGCCGTGGCCCTCGACCATCCCGACGTCTCCGGGCCGGATCCCGGCCTGCGTCATGGCGCGCCGGAACAGCCGGACCTGGGCGTCCCCGCTGGGGGCGCTCAGTCCGGCGCTGCGACCGTCCTGGTTGACGGCGGTGGCGCGCACCTCGGCGACGACGTGGCGACCGGCGCGCAGCGCGGCCGATTTGCGTTGCAGCACAAACATCGCCGCCCCTTCGGCCCACACCGTCCCGCTGGCCTGCGCGCTGTACGGCCGGCAGTGGCCGTCGTCGGAGAGGGCGTGCTGTTTGGAGAACTCGACGAAGAACCCGGGCGAGCCCAACACGTTGACCCCACCCGCCAGCGCCAGATCGCAGTCGCCGATCTGGATCGAACGCACGGCGAGGTGGAACGCCGCCAGCGCGGACGCGCACGAGGAGTCCACCGTCAGCGCCGGGCCGGCCAGCCCCAGCGTGTAGGCGACCCGGCCGCTGATCACGCTCAGGGCCGTCCCGGCGAGCAGGTGGCCGCTGTGCCGGGAGAAGCTGGACATCTGCGGGCCGTATCCGGTGGCCGAGGCGCCGACGAAGCACCCCACATCGTGCCCGGCCAGGTCGTCGGGATTGATGCCGCTGTTTTCCAGCGCGCGCCAGGACACCCGGAGCACGACGCGTTGCTGGGGGTCCATGGCGACGGCCTCCCGCGGGGAGATGCCGAAGAACTCGGGGTCGAACATCGTTGCGCCGGAGAGGAATCCACCGCGATCGTGGATCTCCTTGAAACCCCCGCGCCGCGAACCGGCGAGCAGCTCGCGCACCTGCCAGCCCCGATCGGCGGGGAACGGCCCCAGCGCCTCACGCCCGTGTGACAACAGTTCCCAGTACTTGTCGGCGGTGTCGATGCCGCCGGGCGCTTCGAGCGCCATGCCGACGATCGCCACCGGATCGGACGCACCGTCGAACCCGTTGTCACCCATCGGCGCTCACCCGCTGCGCAACCGCGTCGAGGTGGTCGCTGAGATAGAAGTGCCCGCCGTCGTAGAGGAACATCTCGAAGGCGCCCGCGGTGTGGTCCTCCCACAGCCGCAAGGCGACCGGATCGACGCGGTGGTCGTCGCGCGCCCCCAGTACGGAGATGTCGGCACCGATGCGGACGCCGGGGGCGCATCGGTAGCGGTTGAGGGCTTGGTAGTCGGCCCGCACCGCGGTGGTCAGCAGCTCGGCGAACTCCTCGTCGGCGAGCAACTCGGGGTCGGTGCCGCCGAGATCGGCGATGTCGGCGAGCAATCCGTCGTCGGTGGTGGGGAGTTCGGGCATGGTGGCAACCGCGGACGGCGCCGGCCCGGCCGAGACCCACAGGCGCTGCACCGCCGTGTCGCGGGATTCGGCGATCCTGGCGAATTCGAAAGCGACGACGGCACCCATGCTGTGGCCGAACAACCGCAGCGGCGCAACCCGGCTCCACGGTCCGCCGTCGAACAGGTCCTGGGCAAGGTCGTGCACGGTGTCGGGAGCCGGATGACCCAGCCGGTCCGCACGCTGCGGGTACTGCACGATGTACGTGTCGCCGCCCGCGGCCAGCGCGGTCGCCAGCGCCCGGTAGCCCGCCGCGGCCGCGCCGGCGTGCGGAAACACGACGGTCGCGCCTGGCCGCCGGCCCCCGTTCCTGCCGGGCACCCGCTTGATCCAGGACGCGAATTCGGTTGGCATGCTCACCACGTGGTTGAAGGTCATTGCGGCGTACCGGATTTCCCGCTCTGGTGAGCAGCCGACAGTACCGCATCGGCGTCCATCTGGATGACCTCGAGATACAGCTCGGCCACCTGATCCAGCCGCCCGCCGTCGCGCTCGCGAGCGGCAAGCAGGCCGGCGAGCGCCGCGACTGTCTTGGTGGCGAACATGTCCGCGACCATGACGTGCGGGGTGTCCAGCCACGTGCGAATGCGGCCCACGGCCTGGGTGGCCAGCACCGAATCACCACCGAGGGCGAAGAAGTCGTCGTCACGACCGACCCGCTCGGTGCCGAGCAGCTCGCCGAGGAGCGCGGCGAGCGCGGATTCCAGCGGCGTCGACGGGGCGCGGTAGCCGGGCTGCCCGGATCGCGAAACCGCCACTCCCAGGTCGCGTGCGACGGCGCGACGATCGATCTTGCCGGCGTCGGTGAACGGGATGCGCTCGACCAGCGCGATGTGGCGCGGAACCATGTGCGCCGGTACGAGTTCGCCCATCAGCTCCCGAATTCGGTCGGCGGTCAGCTCGGCGCGTTCCCTGCGGACAGCGGCGGCCAGCACCTCGGATCCACCGGATCCGGGCAGCACCGCGGCGACCGCGATCGCGACGCCCGGCAGCCGGCGCAGTGCGGCCTCGATCTCGCCGAGTTCGACGCGGTACCCGCTGATCTTGACCCGATGGTCGGCCCGGCCGACGAATTCCAGCGTGCCGTCGGGCCAGTAGCGGGCGAGGTCACCTGTGCGGTACCACGTTCGGCCGGCGTGCTCGACGAAGCGCTCGGCGGTGAGGTCCGCACGTCCGCGATAGCCCCGGGCGATGCCGCGACCGGACACCCAGAGCTCGCCCGCGACCCAGTCGGGGCAGTCATCGCCCGCGTCGTCGACGACGCGGCAGGCGTTGTTCGCCAGCGGGACGCCGTACGGCAGGGCGGTCCAGTCCGCCGGCAGTTCGTCGGGATCGGCGACCTCGAAAATGGTGTTGTGCACCGGGGTTTCGGTCGCTCCGCCCAAGCCCGCGAAGCGGAGGTTCGGCGCCTCGGCCTTCAGGCGGCGCGCCACCTCGGGGCGCACCCAGTCCCCGCCGGTGGGAATCACCCGCACCGAGGAGAGCCTTCCGCGGCCGACCTCGAGGAGCATCTCCAGCCAGCCCGGCATGAAGTGCAAGACCGTGACCCGGTGGGTGTCGATGAGCCGGGCCCAGGCGTCGGGGTCGCGGCGCTGGGCCTCGTCGACCACGACGATCGACCCGCCGGTCCGCAAGGTGACGAAGACGTCCATCACCGAGATGTCACCTTCGAGCGTGGAGAGGGCCAGGCAGCGGTCCGCGGGGCCGATCTGGAAGTGGCGGGCGATGAACTCCACGGTGTTCATCGCGCCGTCGTGGGTCACCTCGACGCCCTTGGGCTCGCCGGTCGAGCCGGAGGTGAACAACACGTAGGCGAGTTCGGCGGGATCGACTCTCGCCGGGCGCATCTCAGCGGAGGCGGGTGTGTCGCGCAGCACGTCGGCGAGGATCAACTCGGGCACCGGCAGCGCCAGCCGCTGCCCGCCGCACACCAGGGCCAGGCGCACCCCGCCGGTCCGCAGGATGCGTTCCGCGCGATCGCGCGGCTGGTCGACGCCGATCGGCAGGTAAGCCGCGCCGATGCTCAGGATGCCCAGCAGGGCGGGCACCTGCTCGGCGGTCTTCGGGCCCACCACCGCCACCGTGTCGCCGGCGCCGACGCCGGCCGCATGCAGTACGGCGGCCACCGCCAGCGCCTGGTCGCGCAGCTGGCCGTAGCTGAGGTCACCGGAGCCGGCGAACACCGCGGGCGCGTCGGGCCGCCGCTCGGCTTGCCGAAAGAACCCATCGTGCAACGCTTCTCCGCTAGGTGGGGCGATGCGGCCATTGACCGCCTCGCGCACCGCGCGCTGCGCGTCCGGCAGCGGCGCCGGCCCCGGTGCGTCCCAGTCGTCGTCGGCGCGGGCCAGCCTGAGCAGTTCGTCGATGTGGTGGGCGAACATGGCGTCGATCACGCCCGGGGCGAAGATGCCCTCGCGCACATCCCAATTCACCAGCACGCCGCCATCGAACTCGGTGACCTGTGCGTCGAGCAGCACCTGCGGGCCCTGGGAGATGAGCCACGCGGGCGTGCCGAATTGCGCGATGACCTCGCGGCTGAACAGCTCGCCGAGGCCCAGGGCGCTGGTGAACACCACCGGTGCCAGCACCTGGGTGCCGCGGTGCCGGCTGAGGTCCCGCAGCACCGACAGCCCGGGATAGGCGCAGTGTGCGGCAGCGGTCCGCATCGCGTCCTGCACGGCATCCGCCCGCGCCGCCGGCGTGCGGGTTCCGGTGAGGTCGACGTCGAGCAGCAGCGAGGAGGTGAAGTCGCCGACCAGCGAGTCGACGTCGGGATGCAGGGGTTGGCGCCCGAACAGCGGCACGTTCAGCAGGAAACGTGAGGTGGTCGACCAGCGCGCGAGCGCGTTGGCGAACGACGCGGCGAGCGTCATGGCCGGGGTGATCCCGCGGGCCTGCGCGCGTGAGAACAGCGCGTCGCGGGTGTGGGGATCCAGCCAGTGCCAGAGCCGGGTGCTTCTGCGCGAGCTGCGGTCGCCGGTGGTGGGAAGCGTCGGCGGGTCCGGTAGACCCGGGATGCGCCGTGCCCACCACTCGCGGGCGGCATCGCGAGCCGGCTGGGGCCGCGCCTCTTCCACCTCGATCGCATGCCGGTACTGCCGGTAGGTGTAGCCCAGTGCGGGCAGTTCGTGCCCGAGGTAGAGGGCGGCCAGGTCGGCCATCAGGGTGCGATAGCTCATCGCATCGGCGGCCTGCATGTCCAGGTCGACGTGCAGGCGCGAACGCTCGCCGGGCAACCGCGTCAGTGCCAGCTCGAACACCGCGTCGTCGAGCTGCTGGTGCGATCTGGTGTCGCGGATGGCGGCCAGCCGCTGATCGACTTGGTCGCGGCCCAGGTGGCGGAGGTCTTCGACCGCGACCGGGAAGTCGTCGCCCGCCGCGGCATCGGCGATGCGCTGGGTGCCGTCGGGCAGGAACCGCACCCGCAGCATCGGATGGCGCCGCGCCAGCGCCGCGGCGGCCGCGCGCAGCCGCTCGGGACCGACGGGGCCGCCGTCGAATTCGACGTACAGGTGACCCGCCACACCGCCCAGCTGCTGACCGTCCTGGCGGCCGACCCACATCGCATGCTGCATCGGCGCCAGGGGGAAGGGATCACCGGCCGCACCCTCCGGTGATTCGGCGGGCGGCGAATCGGCGGACCCGTCCCGGCCGGTGAGCAGGTCGGCCCAGGCCTCGAGCGTCGGGGTGGCGGCCAGCGTGGCGAAATCGACCGCGATGCCCTGACGTCGCCAACGGCCCGCCAACGTCATGATCCGGATCGAGTCCAGGCCCTGGCCGATGAGGTTGGCGTCCGGTTGCAGGTCGTCGGCACCGACGCCGAGCAGTTCGGCAACCTCCGCCCGGACGTCTTCCGAGCGCACCGAGGCACGCACCACGAACCCTCCCTGAATTAGCACAGGCTGCCCTAAGTTGTGGTTACCCTATCCTTACTCCCGGATCGCCGCCACTACGCCCCCATGCCTGAGGAACTCATGACCGCGAACACAGGGCAGCCCCCGGCCGGGGCCCTCGACGGCTTCGTGCCGTTCCCCGCCGAGCGGGCCGCCGCCTACCGGGCGGCCGGCTACTGGGCGGGGCGCACGCTGGACACCATCCTGGGCGACGCGGCGCACTGGTGGCCCGGCCGCACGGCCGTGCTCGACGCCGTGGGCGGCGCGAGCCTGACTTATGCGCAGCTCGACGAGCGCGCCGACCGCGCCGCGGCGGGACTGCGCGGCGCGGGCATCGCACCGGGCGACCGGGTGCTGCTGCAGCTGCCAAACGGATGCCAGTTCGCGGTGGCGCTGTTCGGGTTGTTGCGGGCGGGCGCCATCCCGGTGCTGTGCCTGCCCGGACACCGGGCGGCGGAACTCGGACATTTCGCCGCCGTCAGCCAGCCCACGGCATTGGTGATCGCCGGCGCCGCAACCGGTTTCGACTACCGCGACATGGCACGCGAGCTCGTCGCGGACCACCCCGCGCTCGAGCACGTCATCGTCGACGGCGACCCCGGCCCGTTCACCTCGTGGGCGCAACTCTGCGCGCAGAGCACCACCCCGCCCCCTACACCGCCGCGCGATCCGGACTCGCCTGCGCTGCTGCTGGTTTCGGGCGGAACCACCGGCACTCCCAAGCTCATCCCCCGCACCCATGAGGATTACCTGTTCAACGCGACCGCCAGCGCCCGGGTCTGCCGGCTCACCGCCGACGACGTGTACCTGGTGATGCTCGGGGCGGGGCACAACTTCCCGTTGGCCTGCCCCGGGCTGCTCGGAGCCATGACGGTGGGTGCCACCACCGTGTTCGGCACCGACCCCAGCCCGGAGGCCGCCTTCGCTGCCATCGAGCGTCACGGCGTCACGGTCACCGCCCTGGTGCCGGCCCTGGCCAAACTGTGGGCGCAGGCCTGCGAGTGGGAGCCCGTGACGCCGAAGTCCCTGCGGCTCCTGCAGGTTGGCGGCGCGAAGCTGGAGCCCGACGACGCCCGCCTGATCCGCACCACCCTGACGCCGGGACTGCAGCAGGTCTTCGGGATGGCGGAGGGGCTACTCAATTACACCCGCCCAGACGATCCTCCCGAGCTCGTCGACCACACCCAGGGGCGCCCGTTGTGCGCGGCGGACGAATTGCGCGTGGTCGACGCCGACGGTGAACCTGTCGAGCCGGGCGAGGAAGGCGAGCTGCTGGTGCGCGGCCCGTACACGCTCAACGGCTACTTCCGAGCCACGCGCGACAACGAGCGCTGCTTCGATCCCGACGGCTTCTTCCGCAGCGGCGACCTGGTCCGGCTACGGCAGGACGGCTATCTGACGGTCACCGGGCGGGTCAAGGACGTGATCTGCCGCGGCGGTGAAACCATCTCCGCGGCCGACCTCGAGGAGCAGATGCTGCGCCACCCGTCGATCTTCGCGGCGGCCGCGGTGCCGCTGCCCGATCCCTACCTCGGCGAAAGGATCTGCGCGGCGGTCGTTTTCACCGGCCCACCGGTGACCCTGGCGGAGTTGAACGCGCACCTCGACCGGCGCGGGATGGCCGCTCACGCCCGACCCGATGTGTTGTTCCCGATGGCCGCGCTACCGACCACGCCGATCGGCAAGGTGGACAAGAAGGCGATCGCCAGGCGGCTTTCGGTGCAGGCAACCTCGTCGGGCTGAGCCGACCCGCGTCAGCCGGTGTCCTTGGCGCGCAACGCATTGAGGAGCCGATCCATCACGGCGCCGGCATCGGCGCGCGCCTGGCGCTGATCGTCCGCGCGGGCGATGTAGAGCGTCGCCTCGCGCAACGCCCCCATGACGGTGAGCGCCGTTGCCTCGACGGGTTGGGGCGGGATGCTGCCGGACTCGATGGCGTTGGTCAGCAGCGCCGTCACGAAGCCGATGTTGTATCGGTGCCCGATGTCGCTCCAGCGTTCCCATCCCAACACCGCCAGCGCCTCCAGCAACACGATGCGCTGAACCTCGGGTTCTGCGCACGCGTCCAACCACAGGCCCGCGCACAGTCGCATGATCTCGACCGGATCGGAGTGCCCCGCCGCCGCGACGGCCTCCCCCATCCGGGCGGCCATCTCACCCTCCACCTGCTCGAACACCGCCGCGAAGAGCTCCGTCTTGTCCGCGAAGTGGTGGTACAACGCGCCGCGCGTCACTCCCGCGTCGCGCACGATCGTCTCCAGCGATACCTCCGCGAATCCCCGCGAGGCGAACAGGGGCCGGGCGGCGCTGATCAGCGCGCCACGCGTGTCGGCGGCACGCTCGGCCTGCGTGCGGCGACCGTCTCGCGCCATGCCACCCTCACTTTCACCCGTAGGTGTGCATTGTCATACACACCGCATGAAGGTTGCGGGACGGTCTGCCGCGGCGTCGTTCAGAACACCCTGAACCGGCGGGCGATGTCCAGGGCCGACGGGTCGCCCTCGGCCTGAACGCCAAGCCCCTCCCAGGTGCCGCGCTGGGTCACCCACCGCACGAACGCCTGTGAATCCGACCCGATCCGCGCGGCCGGCTCCATGTGGGCGCCGAGGTGCAGCGTCCGGGCGCACATTCCGTCGAGGCGGATCTCGACACCGCCGCGTAAACCGTTGAGTAGCTCGGTGTTCTGCTGCGGCAGCGCAGCCTCGATCCAGTCCAGCGTCGGGGCAAGGCGGAGCTCGTCGACGGGCGGCGGATCCGACCGCAACGGGCCATCGGGAGCGAACAAGTCGTACCGAAGGTGGACGAAGGACTCGAAGACAAAAGTCGTGGGCACGACCGAGGCCGGATACGTTCCGACATCGCCAATCGGTATATCGACGTCTTGGCCCTCGACCGCGGCCAGTACGTCCAGGCCTCGTGCACTGACCGACTCGTAGTCAGCCAGCACTTGGGCGGGGGTCATGGAGCGACGCGACTCGACGTAAAGGTCCGCCGCGCGTTCGGCGGGCAGGCCGCCGGGATCGGGCAGCGTCGACGGATCGACCGCCAGCCAGTAGCTACAGGCCATGTGTGACACCAGGTCCTGGACAGACCAGCGCGGACATCCGCTGTCGGTAGCCCACGTCGAGTCGGGCAGGCGGGAGCACACGTCCAGTACGATCGCGCGCTCCTCCGCTATGGCTTCAAGCGTGGTACTCATCAACCTTGACCTCCTTCATACATACCGTATGTATCAACATACACACTGTATGTATGAAGTCAACGGCGTGGCATCTGACCTCCAGCGGGGTTCAGGGAGCGGCGTCGGCGCCCGACCCTCAACGGCCCGACCCCCCACCGCCTGCCCCGCTAGCGCAGGGTGGACGGGCCGAGGGTGGACGACTGGTGAGACGGCACTGCGGACGCTCGCCGAGTTCCGTGTTCGATGCGTTCGAACCCTCTTCGTGCGGCACTAGCCGCGCCGCCTTCCGCCACATCATCAATGGACTTGCTGCGCTGACGCTTTCGCTCTTGGCGAAAGTTGTTGCCTGCGGCCGACTCTGGCGTCCGCGCAGAAATAATGCGGATCTTTGCGTCGACATCGGATGTCCCAGTCGGGCGGTGCCTCATTCGCGCAGTCACCCCGCCATGCCCAGATGGTAGCGAAATCATGGTGATGGCGACTTTTGGGCTCTGAGCGGCGACGATGTAAAACGATTTGCGATCCGCAGCAAAAACATTGCTGCACAATGGGATGGCGTCCCATATCCGATGCCGACCACCACTTCGGATAGTGGCTTGACTTCAACGCGCGGTGAGCATAAGGGATCCGCGTCGTCGCCCCCATTATTGCCTCCGAATATGTCGGCCGTTTGCTCGACAAGCGCAAGAAGTGTTCGGCTGGTACTATTCCGCCGTGACCGTACCTGGGATATGGTGACCGAGGCTCGTTTCGCAGGAACGACAGAGGCACGAATGGCTTCGTCAAGATAGCGCTGGCTATCGGGGGAGGCATCGACGGATTGGGTCATGACGTCGAGAAAAAGGGCTGTTAGAGCACTGTTTTGGAGTTAACCACAACGCGAATTCAAGGCATTCGCGTTGTGGTTAACTCGCATGGCAAAAACGATGGCAATGGGGTGGACACTCAGAAATCCTCTGAGATGGCCGGGTTCAAGGGGGCCCATTATGGTTACGCCAGCATGCGGTAGCACCGGCTTGAACCGCAGCGAGGACAACGTCGTTCAGCAATTTTCCGCGCAGCGGGTCAAGTCCGTTCGGAATTGGCGCCGCCAACTGACGAAAGAAAGGTAGCGCATGTTCCTGGGCACGGTGGACGACTGGACGGCCGAGGGCACGGTCGTGTCCTGGTATCCCACCGCGCACACTTACGCGCGCGCCGCCGAAGCGCAATATCATCCCGCCCCTGTCAGTTACCAACAATCGCAGCATCTCCGGTATTACCGGCGCCAGGTCAGCCTCGGCCGTGACATCCCGCGGTTGTGCATCGGGGCCTGGGAGATCAGGGGCATCTGCGATATCGATGCGATGACGCAGGCGCTGAACAGCCATGTGCGGCGGCATGATGCCTACCACGACCGGTTTGCCCTTCGCGGCAAGGACGACGAGATCCTCCGCTACGTGATTGCCGACCCGGAGAACATCACCCTGGCGCCAACGGTTCTCGGAGGAATGGCTCCGCTCGAGATCCGGAAACTGATCCTGGACACGCCCGATCCGCTGCAATGGGATTGCTTCAGCTTCGGAATCATCCAGGGCGAGGACCGTTTCACCATCTTCATTGCCGTCGACCACCTACGCGCCGACGGCATGTCTGCCGGTGTGATCTTCTTGGACATCCAGACGGCGTATTTCACCGCGCTGCAGCAGGGGCAAGTCGCGCTGCCACCGGCGCCCAGTCACCGTGAATACAGCGCGAAGCAGCGTGCCTACACCGCCGGCCTCGATGGCGATTCACCCGAAATCCAGGGTTGGCGAACCTTTCTCGCGGCCAATCGCGGTGCGCTGCCGAGGTTCCCGCTCGAACTGGGCGAGGCCGCTGCGGACACGCCCGGGGCCATCGACGTATTCGACCTGATCGATGGCGACCAGGGGCGTCGTTTCGAGGCGGCGTGCCGCGCCGCCGGAGCGCGGTTCAGTGGTGGCGTGTTCGCCTGCGCTGCACTCGCCGAACATCGGTTGACCGGCGCGGACACCTACTTCGGGCTCACTCCCTTCGACAACAGGCGAGACCCCGCCCACGCCACCGCCGTGGGTTGGTTAGCCAGCTTCGTCCCGCTGGCGATCCCGACGGGGGGTGCGTCCTTCGACGAGGTGGTCAGCGCCGCCCAGGCGTCGTTTGACGCGAACACGGCCCTCGGCGCCGTGCCCTATTACCATTTGCTGGAGACGGTAGACGAATCGTGGGGCCGTCTCGAGGTTCCGGACCGGCCCGTCCCGATGCTGTCCTACATCGACATCCGCAAGCTGCCGTTCGGCGACTACTTCGACGGTTTGCGTGCCGGTATCTGGGGTGACAACCGGCTGTCGGAGACGGTGTGCATGTGGGTGAACCGCATGCACAACGGAACGCAGTTGGTGGTCGCTTACCCGGGCACCGACGTCGCCCGCGGATCGGTCGCGCGCTACGTGGAGACGCTCCGTGCTGAGTTCACCCGGGTAGCGGACGCCGGGCTGCACGACGACGCCTGATGCATTTCCCTTCTCGTGCCGGAGGTCTCGGTGCGGATGCCGCTGCGGCACTCCCCGCACCGTGCTCGAGCACTCGAAGCGGGGTTGCGGTGACGAGGCTGGCGTTTCTGGACCAGGCCGCCTTCTTGCGGCTGCGGGCCACCGGTCAAGGCAGCACCGTGCAGTGCACGTGGGTGTACGACCGCGACGTGCACCTCGACGCATTGCGCCGCTTCGCAGCCGATCTGGGGACTGGTCTTCTCGGCCGGCGGATCGAGCGTTCGCCGCTACCGTTCGGGCGTCATCGCTGGGTGCTGGAAAACCGCTCGCCCGACGTCGCGCTGGAACCACGGCGACCGCGGTCGGAGATCGGCGCATGGGTCGAACGACGCGCGCAGGTGCCCGTCGATCCCGAGCGCGGTCCGGTGTTCCATCTGGGCGTCCTGCCGTTGGATGACGGCGGTGCGGCAGTCACCTTGGTGGCATCACATTGCGTTGTCGACGGACTCGGATTCATCACGGCGGTGACCGAGGCGGTCGAGGGCGACCGACGCAATTTCGGCTATCCACAGCCGCATTCACGAGGCCGGGTGCGCGCCGTGTGCGAGGACCTGGCCGACGCCGTTCGCGGCCTGCCGGCGGCCATCCGCGCACTGATGGCGACGCTGGTGATCGTGCTCAAGACCTCGTCCGGCCCCAGGGGGGCGCGACGGCCCGGGCCGCCCTCCCCCATCGATGATGACCTGACGGCACTGCCATCGGTAACGATGCAGACCGACGCTGCGGCATGGGAAGCGCGTGCGCGCAGCCTCAACGGCAGCAGCAACACACTCTTCGTCGCGTTCGCGGCCCGCCTTGCTTACCGCATGGGCCGCGTGCTCGCCGACGGAAACTCGGTGACGGTCGTGCTTCCGGTCAGCGATCGCACCGCCGACGACGACCGCGGCAACGCACTGACATCGATCACACTCACCGTCGACGGAGCGGCGGTGACCAACGACTTGAGTTGCGCGCGTGCAGAGATCAAACACATGCTGACGTCGCTGCAACACCAACCCAACGAGATGCTCGCAGCGTTGCCGCTCGTCCCGTTCACGCCGCGCTGGCTGGTCCGGCGCGGCGAAGGCATTGCGATGTCGACCGGCCGGCTCCCGGTCGGCTGCTCCAACCTCGGAAGCCTCGACGCCACCGTCGGGCGCATCGATGGTGAGGATGCCGCCGAGGTCTGTATCCGGCTGGCCGAGCAGGGCGTCACCCGCGGCCGCGTCGAGCAGATGCAGGGCCAATTGTTCTGCAGCACAGGCATAATCAACGGAAGCCGGTTTCTCAACGTCGTGGCATGCCAGAGCGAGGCCGACACCACCGCCGCACAGACCCGCGATCTCGCGTTAAGCGCACTGGCCGATCTGCAGCTGTCCGCCACCACGGTCTATGAGGGACGAATTTGACGGCGGAGCTGGACCTGAAGGCGCAGGAACACGCACGCCGCCGAAGGTATGTGGGGATGGGCACCGGGATCGCGGCGTGGATAGTGGCGGTGCTGTGGTTCGCGATCAAGACCGTTCCGCTCGACGTGTACTGGATGTCGTACTACGCCGCCGATTACGCACACGGCTTCGTGCGTCGCGGGCTCGCCGGAGAACTGGTGCGTTCGGTGCCGGGTGACTACTTCGCGGTCACGCTGAGCCTGCGGTGGCTGTCGACGGCGGTCTACCTGTGCGCCCTGGCGGCGGTCGCGGCCATGGTGCTCGTCCGTCGACCTCTGTCGGGTCGCAGGATTTTGGTGGCGATGCTGATTCCGTTGCTGCCCTTCGGTGTCCCGTTTGCGGCCTATTCGGCCCGGCCGGACCTGTTCGGTGGGGCGGCCCTGGCGCTGTTCTCCTGCGCGCTGGTGGTCGCGCGTTCCCGCGCTGTCGCGACGGCGTGGTGCGTGGGCTACGGCGCGGCGATCGCGGCGTTGACGCTCGTGCACGAGGCAGTAGGGCTGCAGTTCGCGTTGGGGTCCGTGCTGGCGGTCATCGTCCTGGGCGGCGGCCTGAGAGATAGCCGGGGACTGGGCGCGCTGCTTGCGGTGGTGCCGGGCGTCGTCACGACGGCCGCCGTGGCGGTGTTCGGCCGGCACGACGTCGCCGCCCAACTGTGCGCGTCGGTGCCCCATCGCCTGATGCCCAATCCGTTTGCCACCGTGACGTCGCCGACCACGTTGCTGCGCTATGTCTTTGACGGACGAACGAAGCAGACCGACTATCACGACTGGGTGTGCCGCAATGTGATGCCGAACTACGACAATGGAATCGGCGATGCCATCCGGACCGTCGGCCACATCGGAATAGTCGGCCTGACGATGTCCCTGCTGTTCGGTGCGGCGGCCGTGGCGGCGACGATGTGGGGGCTCGGCAACGCTTCGGGCGTGCCGCTGCGTGTGTTTGTCGAGGCGCTGCGCGGGCGGATGGCGTGGGTCATCGGCGGGTTGCTGTTGGTGTGCCCGGTTTTCCTGACCGGCTACGACTGGACCCGCTGGCTGACGGTCGTGGCGCTCGATGTCGGCGTGGTATTTATCCTCCTTGCGGCGCGCCGGCCGGAGATCGAGCAGGAACCCTCCCGAAAAGCGTTGCGCTCGTTCACTCTTCTCGCCATCGCGCTCGCGCTGGTCCCGGTGGGCACGGTTCCGGGCTTCGGCGGACCGCGGATGATCTAGCCCGTGCCTCCTGCTTGTGTGGGAACCCATCTCGCGATTCCCCGGCGTGCGGCCGATCTCTCCCAGTGCTCAGCGCGCGATCAGGGTATCGAGTTCGGTGAGCCCAGGCCCTTGATGCGCAACTCCGCGAAATGCTCGGCGAGGACGTCGTCGACCATCACCGGGCCATAGAAGCGGCGGGGGCCGTGGACCAACCGTTCCGGACGGCGGCGTCGCCTGCGTACGCGCTTTCGGCGATCGCTCTGGTCAATGCGCGTGGCGCCGTCTAGAGTTTACACAACTAGTACTTGTAAAAACCTCACCGGTCCCAGAAAGGGGTCAAGGACCCGTGGACCATCGCCCACCCGTCCCACACGACTTCCCGAGTCGTACTGAAGGAGAATTCTCATGCGCGTCGTGGTAGACCGTGATCGTTGTGAGGGCAACGCCTTCTGCGTGAAGATCGCTCCGGAGGTGTTCCAACTCGATGACGACGAGTACGCCGTGGTCGTCACCGACCCCGTCCCCGTCGAGCAGGAGACGCTTGTCGAGCAGGCCATCGAAGCGTGCCCTCGCGCGGCGTTATCCCGCAAAGACTAGTACTGCGCTGACGCTAGGTCATCAACCCTGCTGCGTCACAGCGGATTTCGATCCGCTTGTTTGAAGATGGCGGTCGCCTACCGCTTGGTCAGCCGCAGCCGCCAAGCCTCCGGCCCGCGCTGCTCGTACCGGATCTCGAGCCGGCCGGAGGCGCGGTGGTCGAGTTGGCGCAGCAGGGGAATCGGGTCATGGGGAGCCACCAGCACCAGTGTGCCGCCGTCCGGGACGGCGTCGAACGCGCCGAACACGGTGGCATGCCGGATCGAGTGTGGCACGTCGCGAACGTCGAGCACGGGATCGTCGGCGTCGGATTCGCCGCAGCCGCAGCTGTGTGGCGCCTCGGCGCCGTTGGTGGAGTGGTCGTGACCGAGGAGTTCGTGCATCCCGTGGGTCACCTCGCCGAGGGAGACTTCCGGATCTGCGGCCACGATCGGCAGGATCCGCTCGTTCTCGTCGGTCAGGTGCGCGTCGAAGAGAACCCGCAGGGCGTGACCGGAGGCGGCCGCGCGCACCGGTGGCTCAATGCGGATGCGCTCGATGAGTGCGCCGATGATGCGGTGCACGGCGATCATCGATTCGACCAGCGGCCGCGCGCGCTCGGTGCGGGTCGCGGCCGGGTACAAATGCTCCTCTTCGGCGGCGGCGTGCGGGAGCAGCTCGCCGGTCAGGAAGAACAGGGCCGCGGCTCGCGTCGGCTCGAAGTCAGCACCGCGCTCGACCGCCCACAGCATCGCATCGATGAGGACCGCAAGCCGGCCCGCGAGCTGCGCGTGATGACCCTTGATGGCTTCGACGGCCTCGGCGTCAGCCGCTGTGGACGCGACGATCACATCGTTGGCTGACATGTCGGTTCCTTTCCGTTGAGTCCGGACGCTCCGCTGAGCGAATGTGACTCATTGCCCTATGTGCATCACTCACCAATTTACTACACTAAATTCCGTGAAAAAAGACCTGGCCGCCCTGGGCCCCGAACCGACGCCGGTGCTCCGGTCCGCGATAGCGCTGTCCGGGCAGCGCCTGCGGGTGCTCGAGTACGTGCGCGCATACTCCCCCGTCCGGGTCGCCGACGCCGCCACCGCTCTTGACCTGCACCCCAACACCGTTCGCGAACACCTCGACGCGGTCGTTGAACTCGGGCTCGTGGAGCGCTCCACGGCAACCGCACTCGGACGCGGGCGCCCGGCCACGCTGTATCGCGTGTCGGCCGCCGACCCCGCCGTAGCCGTTCGGGACTACGCGGGTCTGGCGACCGCGCTGGCCGGTCACCTGGCGCGTACCAGCGCCCACCCCGAGCGCGACGCGCAGGCGGCCGGCATCGAATGGGGACGCGAGCTCATCGATGTACACGGTCAAGCCGGCGGCGATCCGCGGCAGTCCGTCCTCGAGGCGCTGGCGCGCCTCGGCTTCGCACCGGACGACGAACCCGACACTTCCGGCGCCCACCCGGGGATCGCGCTGCGTCGCTGCCCGCTGCTCGACGCGGCCCGCCGCTACCCGGCCATCGTCTGCCAGGTCCACCTCGGCATCGTCGAGGGAATGCTGGAGCGCCTTGGCGCTCCCAGCGTCCGGGGACTCGATCTCGTTCCGTTCGCCGAACCCGGTGCCTGCCGGCTGTTCCTGCCCGATCCCGTTGTGCGACATGCCAACTGACCGACGGATTCCACCCCGGGCGCTGCTTCTGGTTCCCGGCGGGTTCGCGCTGTTGGCCGGGCTCGATGCGGCGCTGACGCTCCTCGGTGTGCCCGCGCCGATCACGACGACACGGCTGGCCGAAGTGCACGGCGTCCTGCTGGTGCTCGGGTTCGTCGGCACGGTGGTGGCGCTGGAGCGAGCCGTGGCGGCACACCAGTGGTGGGCCTACCTGAGCCCGGCGTTCCTCGGCGCCGGCGCGGTGCTGCTGGTCAGCACGGCGCCCCGAAACCTCGGGGGCGCGGTGCTGCTCGCCGGGTCCGCGACGCTGGTTGCGGTGTACGTGTCGCTGTGGCGGCGATCTGCCGACGTCGCGATCGTGGTCCAGGTAGCCGGTGCGGTGTTGGCGACCGGCGCGGCGCTGTTGTGGCTGGGCGGTGTGCCGGTTCCCAACCTGTTGCCTTGGCTGTCGGGTTTCCTCATCCTCACGATCGTCGGGGAGCGACTCGAGCTCGCCCGGGTGGCGATGCTCGGTACCCCCGCCGAGACGCTGCTGATCGTCCTCACGGTGGCGATGGTCGCCGGGACCGTCGCCGCCTTGTTGTGGCCGGTACCCGGCTACCCGTTGCTCGGCGCGGCGCTCCTGGCGACGGTGGTATGGCTGGGCAGATTCGATGTCGCGCGCCACACCGCGCGCGCAACGGGCCTGACCCGATACATGGCGGTGTGCCTGCTTGCCGGTTATGTGTGGTTACTGGTGCCGGCGCTGACCTGGTTGCTGATCGGCCAAATCCTTTCCGGTGCGGGCTATGACGCGGTGGTGCACGCGGTGATGCTCGGCTTTGTGCTGTCGATGATCATGGCGCACGCACCCGTGATCCTGCCCGCCGTGTTGCGTCGCCCGCTGCCCTACACCCCGTTGATGTACGGCCCGGCGGCGCTGTTGCACCTGTCGCTGCTGCTGCGGCTGGCGGTTGGTGACGCGCGCGGCGTCCACTGGGCACTCCAGGCGGGCGGTGTGCTGAACATCGTGGCCGTCCTCGGATTCATTGCCGTTGCCGGTTATTCGGCGACCCGCGCAACCAGTCGGGTGCCGGCATGAATCGCTCGCGATGGCATCTGCGTGTCGGGGCGGTCGTGTTCGCCTGGCTCGCAGCGGTCGTCGGGGTCGCGGTCGGGCATCGGTTCCTTCCGCTGTCCGGCTGGCTGCTGGTCCATCTCTTGGGGCTCGGGGCGGCGGGCAACGCCATCCTGATCTGGACCCGGCATTTCGCCGATGCCTTGCTGCGCCGGCCGCCCGGTCCCGCACGGACTGCGGAAGGGTTGCGCCTCGCGGCGTTCAATGCCGGGGCCGTCGCGGTCGTCACCGGCGTGCTGGGCCGGTGGTGGTCGGTGGTATTGGCGGGCGGTGTCGTGGTCGGCGCCGTCGCCGTGGTGCACGGGGCGACACTTGTGCGACAGCTTCGTGCCGCGTTGCCGGCCCGCTTCGGCGTCACCGTGCGTTATTACGTCGCCGCGGCGGGGTGTCTGGCGATCGGCGCGGGACTTGGTGTGGCGATGGCGAATCCGGCGCTCCCCGGCACTGTCCACGAGCGGTTGGTCATCGCGCACGCGGCGCTGAATTTGTTCGGCTGGGTGGGCCTCACGGTGCTGGGCACGCTGGTCACGCTGTGGCCGACGATGCTGCGCACCCGGATGGCCAACGGAGTCGAGGTGGCCGCTCGCCGCGGCCTGCCGGCGCTGCTGACCGCCCTGGCCGTGACCGCCGGTGGTGCGGTGGCGGGATCGCCCCCGATCGCCGGGCTGGGCGCCCTCGGGTATCTGTGTGCCACCGGGATCGTGCTGCGACCGCATCTCGACGAGGTTCGCCGCAAGCGGCCCAACGACTTTGCGACCTTGTCGGTGTTGGCCGGCGTCGCCTGGCTGATCGGGTCGCTGGCCTACGCCTCCGTCGCACTGACGATGTCGCCGACCTGGCCGGTGGCGGTCGCGGCGGCCGGCGCACTCACGGCACCGGTACTGGCCGGCTTCCTGGTGCAGGTGCTGCTCGGGTCGCTGACCTACCTGGCGCCCGTGGTGATGGGTGGGCGGGCGGCAACGCTGGCCGCCGGGGCCGAGCTCGAGCGGGGGGCTCCCTGGCGGATCGCCGTCGCCAACGCCGGGCTGCTGCTCTGCGTTCTTCCGACTCCCAGCCTGGTGCGGGTCGTGGCATCAATGCTGGTGCTGGTGTCTTACGTGGCATTCCTGCCGCTGCTGGTTCGGGGGGTATGGCGGGGACACCGCGATCGCGACCAGCCCGCTTTGGGCCCACCACAGGTCGCACCGCCGCGGCGACGGCTCGGCATCGCCGCCGCCGGGCTCGCGGTCGTCGTGCTGGCGACCGCGGCCGCCGTGGCCGCGGACCCCGCGTCGCTCGGAATCGGCACCTCGCCACAGGTGGCCGTGGCGGCCACGGGCCACACCACGACGGTGTCGGTCCGGATCGAGGACATGCGTTTCGTGCCGGACACGGTCGAGGTTCCCCCCGGGGACCGGCTGCAGATCACCCTGGTCAACACCGGCACCGACCAGCACGACCTGGTGCTGTCCAACGGCACCCGCACCGGACGGATCGCGCCGGGCGAGTCGGCCGTCCTCGATGCAGGAGTGATCGGCTCCAGCCTCGATGGCTGGTGCGCGGTGGCCGGACACCGGCAGATGGGCATGACGTTTTCGGTCCGGGTGACCGGCGCGCCGATGCCCGCCACACACCCGGGCCACCCAGACCACCACCAGGGCCCGGCGCACCTCCCGCCGATCTCCGCCGCCGATGTCGCACGCAGCCTCAGCGCGGACCCCGCCCCCGGCTTCACCGCACGCGACGCCACGCTGCCCCCGGCAGCGGCCGAGCACCGCGTGACGCTGCCGGTGACAGAAATCCAGCGAGAGGTCTCGCCCGGAATCACCCAGCGGCTCTGGACATTCGGCGGTACCGCGCCCGGACCCACATTGCGGGGCAAGGTCGGCGACGTCTTCGAGATCACCCTCGTCAACGACGGCAGCACCGGGCATTCGATCGACTTCCACGCGGGTGCGCTCGCGCCCGACGAACCGATGCGAACCATCCAACCCGGCCAGCGCCTGGTGTACCGGTTCACCGCGATGCGGGCGGGTATCTGGCTCTACCACTGCTCGACGATGCCGATGTCACTCCACATCGCCAACGGCATGTTCGGGGCGGTGATCATCGACCCGCCGGACCTGCCGCGCGTCGACCGCGAGTATGTGCTGGTCCAGTCCGAGATGTACCTGGGCGCGCCCGGCCAGGATGCCGACGCCGACAAGGTCGCCGCGGACAAGCCCGACCTCGTGGTGTTCAACGGCTACGCTCGCCAATACGACCATGCGCCGTTGGCCGCGCGGGTGGGCGAGCGCGTTCGCATCTGGGTGCTGGCCGCGGGGCCGAACCGAGGCACCTCGTTCCACGTCGTCGGTGGCCAGTTCGACACCGTATGGTCCGAGGGCGACTACCGGCTGGGAGGTAAGGGAGGGCCGGGCGAGGGCGGTGCGCAGACACTCGGAATGTTTGCGGCCCAAGGCGGATTCGTCGAATTGACCTTCGGCCAGCCCGGTCGATACCCGTTCGTGTCGCACGCGATGGTCGACGCCGAACGCGGTGCCCACGGCATCATCGAGGTAGCCGGGCGGTAACTCATCGCACCGGGATTATCACCATTTGCGCTTCAGTCCTGCTTCAGCTGAACGCTTTTGGCGACGGTGAGCAGGATGACGGAGTCTTTGACGGCCTCTACCCCATGCCGGGTCGGCGGGATCACCAGGTGATCGCCCGGAGCGCCGTCCCAGCTGGTCTCGGGGGCCGTCAGCCGGATGCGTCCCTCCAATACATGCAAGGTCGCCTCGCCGGGGCTGTCGTGGTCATGCAGCGCCGCTCCAGCGGTCAAGGCAACCATGGTTTGCCGCAGTGTGTGCTGGTGACCGCCGTAAACAGTGTGCGCGCTACGGCCGCTGGCGGCGCGGTGCGCGGCCGCCAACTGCTCGCGCGCGAGTGCTGTGAGCGAGATCTTGTCCATCGGGCAGGCTCCTTCCTCGCCGCAAATCATATGCCGCACCGTGGCGGCTTGGCGATGGAGGCGCCGCGGGCAATCAACGCGCTAGCGCGGTTACCGCGTCAAGGTCTGGCTAGACACTGACGACGAGTGACAGTCCTCCACGGCGATGTATTTTCTTGCGCTGCTTGCTGATTGCCACCAGACGTGCCACTGCTAGCTCGATTCCGCGGGACAATGCGTCGATATCGGCCACGGCCCCGTAGTCGGAGAGGACACCGAAGAACAGGTCCTCGGCGTAGCTGAGCATCGCCACCCAGCTGCCCGGGCCGCCGATGTCGGGCGGCATCAAGTCGCCCGAAGCTGACATTGACTAATGTCACCATTTGGTATTGACTTCGTGGCATGGCGGACGGCGTTCCGGCCCGCGGGCCATTGCGGCCCCGCGACATCGAGGAGGTCCACTGAAGTGTTCGGACCCGTGGACAGGCTGCTGGGCAGGGCCAAGACCAGCCGGGGCGCATCGGCGGTGGTGACCGGTGCCGGAAGCGGCATCGGTGCGGCGTTCGCCGTCGAGCTCGCGCGCCGCGGCGGCGCGGTCGTGTGCAGTGACATCGATGAAGCCGCGGCCGCGCGCACGGCCGGCGCGATCACCGAACAGGGCGGCAAGGCGGTGGCTATTCATTGCGACGTCTCCAAATTCGAAGACGTCCAGGCGCTCGCCGAGCGCTCACAGGCGTGGTTTTCGGAGCCACCCACGCTGGTGATCAACAACGCGGGCGTCGGTGCCGGCGGCGCGGCCATCGGTGATGCGCCCCTGGACGATTGGGTGTGGACACTGGGCATCAATCTATGGGGGCCGATCCACGGCTGCCACGTGTTCACCCCGATTCTGCGCGAGGCCGTCCGGTCGCACGCGCCCCGAGGCATCATCAACGTTGCCTCCGCGGCGGCGTTCGGCGCGGCACCGGGCATGGCCGCCTATAACGTCAGCAAGGCCGGAGTGCTGTCGCTTTCGGAGACCCTGGCCGCCGAATTGGCCGGCACCGCGGTGCGAGTCACCGTGCTGTGCCCGACCTTCGTGAAGACCAAGATCGTCGAGTCCGGCCGCATCAGCGAGGAGTCCAGCGAGCTGGCCAACAAACTGATGCGCTGGACCGGATTCTCGGCGGACAAAGTCGCGCGGATCTGCCTGGACGCGCATGACCGCGGCGAGCTGTACTGCATGCCGCAGCTCGACGCCAAGATCGGCTGGAGCATCAAACGCATGGCCCCGCAGGCCTATACGCGGGCGGCGGGCCTGATCTCCCGAATCAATCTGCCCTGATCACCAAACGCAAAGGAGCACCCGGTGGCCATCGACATGGAAGCTATGCTCGCCAAGATCAAGGATCGCCAGTGGGCGCTCGCGGACATCAATTGGGACGCGCCCGGTGCCGAAATGATCAGTGATGAACAGCGGCCACAGCTCAAGGCGTTCATGGCCGACCTGTGCTGGATCGAGAACATCGGCGCCAGAGGCTTCGCGGCGCTAGCGAAGAAGGCACCCACGCCGACCATCGCCGAGATCTACCGCTACTTCCACGCCGAGGAGCAGCGTCACGCCAACGCAGAACTGGCGCTGATGAAGCGCTGGGGGATGCTCGAGGACGGTGAGATTCCCGAGCCGAACGTGAACATCCGACTGGCGATCGACTGGTTGGACCGCTGGGCCGACGACATGCCGCTGTCTCTGCTGGGCACCGTCATTCCGATGCTCGAAGTCGCACTGGACGGCGCCCTGTTGAAATTCCTCCTCGACGAGGTGCACGACCCCATCTGCCACCAGGTCTTCGAGAAGATCAACAATGACGAATCACGCCACCTGGTTGTCGATTTCGAAGTCCTCGACATGATCGGGCACGCGAAGATCCGACGGTTACTGATCGACTTCGTCGGTCACAATGCCACTCCGGGTCTCATCATCGGTGCGATCATGGGCGCACCGCTGATCAACAGGATCCGCAACGAGATCACCGCCATGGGTATGGAGCCGGAGCGGCTTTACAGAGCTGTGAAAAGATTCAAAGAGCTTGGCGATCGCGGCGAACGTACTAGGCGGGTACCGACTTATCGTTTCCTGAGGCGCTACGCGGGAGTGGTCACAAATCCACGCCACCCGTACCACCTGCTGGCGAATTCGATGGTATGGCTTTCCGACCGATATCCGCGGCCCCTGCTTCCGTCGGTACCGACTTGGGTTGGAGAACTCACCCACGAGCCGGCGGCGTGACCATGACCGACGACCGCACCCACGCGGTGCTCATCATCGGGGCCGGCTTCACCGGGCTCGGAGCCGCGATCCGGTTGGCCGACGCCGGGGTCGACGACATCATGATCCTCGAACGCAGCGACCGGGTCGGCGGAACTTGGCGCGACACCACCTATCCCGGCGCCAGCTGTGACGTTCCCTCGCTGCTGTACTCGTACTCGTTCGTCAAGAACCCGACGTGGTCGCGTACCTACTCCCCTGCCCCGGAGATCTGCCGCCACCTGGAAGACATGGCGACCAGGTTCGACGTCCGCCGCCTCATTCGATTCGGCCACGAGGTCAGCGGCTTGGCGTTCGACGAGGACAGCGGAGTCTGGACCGCGACCACCAAACGCCGCAGGCAATTCCGTGCGCGCACCGTCGTCCTCGCATCGGGGCCGCTGTCGGACGCGAGCTTCCCCGACATTCGCGGCCTGGACAGTTATCGCGGACACAAGGTGCACAGCGCCCGCTGGGACCACGGCTACGATTTCGCCGGCAAACGCGTCGCCGTCATCGGCACCGGCGCCAGCGCGATTCAGATCATTCCCGAACTGGTGAAGCAGGCCGGGTTCGTCAAGGTCTTCCAGCGCACGCCGTGCTGGGTCTTGCCGCGCGTCGACGCCGCCACCCCGCCGGCCGTGCAAGCCCTGTTTGCCAAAGTCCCTGCGGCCCAGCAACTTGCGCGTCAGGCCCTGTTCTGGGGCCACGAGGCCAGCGCCACGGCTCTGGTGTGGGACACGCCGCTGACCTCGCTGGCCGCGCGCCTGGGTCGGGCGCACCTGCGGGCGCAGGTGAAGGACCCGTGGCTGCGGCGCCAGCTGACGCCGGACTTCCGCCCGGGTTGCAAGCGCATGCTGGTCTCCAGCGACTACTACCCGGCCCTCCAGCGCGACAACTGCAAGCTCATCGACTGGCCGATCGCCACCCTGAGCCCGGCCGGCATCCGCACCAGCGACGGCATCGAGCATCACGTCGACTGCATCGTCTTCGCCACCGGCTACGACGTCCATCTGACCGGACCGCCATTTGCGGTCACCGGGCTCGGCGGCCGGTCACTGGCCGACGAATGGGCCGGTGGCGCACAGGCTTACAAGAGCATCAGCGTGCACGGGTACCCGAACCTGTTCGTCATGACCGGACCCAACTCCGGGCCCGGCCACAACTCCCTGCTGGTCTACATCGAGGGTCAGCTGGAGTACGCGGTACGCGGCATCACTGCCATCCTCGACAACGACCTGCGCTATCTCGACGTGCGCGAAGAGGCCCAGCGCCGCCACAACGACGGCCTCCAGCGGCGCCTCACCAAGACGACGTGGATGTCCGGCTGCCGCAGTTGGTACCTCACCAAGGACGGATACAACGGGTCGATGTACCCCGGTTTCGCGACGCAGTATCTTCGCCAGATGAGGGATTTCCGCTACCAGGACTACCAAGCGGTGGCACACCGCTCCCGGGCGTCTGCCGTCTCGTCGGGCTGACACATGGCACCGGACCGCCCGCTCGACCGCTCTTCACGACCCGAACCCGGCACGATCGCCAGCGTGTTGCACAACGTGCGGCGCGCGCCCAAGCGAGTTCGGCGCCAATCGCGGGAGTACCGGCAATTGATCGAGACGGCGGTCTCGCAACTTTTCGACGCGGCCGTCCGCCATCCCCACGGCGACCCCGTATCCGGCGAATACCGGATCGACGACCTGGCCCGGCTGGCCGGCACCACCACCCGCAACATCAGGGTCTACCGTGACCGCGGGCTGCTCCCCCCGCCGTTGCGCGTCGGCCGCATCGCCTTGTTCAACGACACCCACCTGACCCGGCTGCGGCTGATCACCTCGATGCTCGACCGCGGATACACCATCGCGCACGTGCGCGAAATGCTCAGCGCCTGGGAGGAAGGCAAGAGCCTCGGCGACGTGCTGGGCCTGGAGACGGCCATCGTGGGCACCTGGACCACCGAGAAACCAGAGACCATGCCGCTGGTCGACGCGCAGCGACTCGTCGACGACCCAGAGGCTTTCGGACGCCTGGTAGCGTTGCACGTCATCCGGGTCGACGGGGCACAAGCCACCCTCACCCGCCCCAAACTGATCGAAGCGTTCAACGAAATCCGTAGCTACGGGGTCGAATTGGAAAAGCTGATCGACCTACACGAGCAGATCGTGCCCGAAATCGACAAGATCAGCGACCTGCTGGTCCGCGCCGGGGCCGAGCACGTGCTGGACCGCATCAAACCGGGCGAGCCCCTTCCGGCGGATGCCGAGATCGCCGAGCTGATCACCATGTTGGTGCGGTTCCGTACCCAGGCCGTGGCCACCGTTACCGCCACGCTCGCGTCGTCGATCGAGTCCAACATCGAGGCACTCGCGGGCCGCATCCTCTCCGACTATCTGGAGTCCAGCTCGTCGGCCTGAACGTCACGCCCCGCCTCAGTGCCCGCTCAGGGTCAGCCGCCCCTCCGTCTCAAGCACTTTCCTCGCGGTGATCTTTTCGGTCTTGCGGGCCTCGCGCTCGAGATAGCGCTGCTTGGATTCCTCGAACTTGTCGGAGGCCTGCTCGAGCTCCTTGACCAGCACCGCCAGATCGTCGCGCATCCGCGCGGCCTCGCCGCTGAAGTCTTCGCGTTCGAAGATGCGCCAATTCCTGAGCACCGGCATCACCACTTCGTCCAGATGAATGCGCGGGTCGTAGACGCCGCCGACGGCGATGACCACCGCCTTACGCCGGAACTCCGGCACCGTGAACCCGGGCATCTTGAAGTTACGCAAGATCCGGTGCACCGACTTCATCGCCTGGTTCGGGGCGATGTCCAGGCCCGCCGCACTGACGTCCCGGTAGAAGATCATGTGCAGGTTCTCGTCGTGGGACACCCTGGCCATCAGCCGCTCGGCGATGGGGTCCTGAGATGCCTTACCGGTATTGCGGTGGGAAACGCGGGTGGCCAGTTCCTGAAAAGACACGTACATGACCGCGTCGAACAAGCTCTCGGCAAACATGTCGCCCTGCTGATTCTGCCCCGGGCTGAAGCCTCGCGTCATTTGCTCCATGCGCAGCTTCTCCAACGCCACCGGGTCGACGACGCGGGTGACAACCAGGTAGTCGCGCAGCGACGTGCTGTGCCTGGCCTCCTCGGCCGTCCATCGGTTGACCCACTGCCCCCAGGGGCCGTCCATGCTGAAGTTCATCGCGATCTCGCGGTGATACGACGGCAAATTGTCCTCTGTCAGCAGGTTTTGCACCATCGCCACCTGCGCGACATCGGGCAGCCGGGTGTCCCCGGGCTCCCAGTCCTGACCGTCCAGCGCATGGAAGTTCTTGCCGTCCGACCATGGGACGTAATCGTGTGGATTCCACTCTTTGAACATCGAAAGGTGGCGGTTGAGCAGACCCTCGACCACAGGCTCCAGCTCGTGGAGTAGCTGCAGGTTTGTCAGATCTTTGGACACAAAGCCCTCCAGTTATGTGTGCCGTCAAGTAACGCACAATGTATCTGTGTCATGCGGTTACATAAAGATGACACGCCGGAAATTGCGCGAACTAGGGCCAAAGGTCCCTATGGCGGAAGGGCGCTCAGCGCGCCGCGGTGATCTTCGCCACCACCGGTCAGACGATCAGCGGCGCGCAACCAGATACGGCGCGAGAGTGGAGAGCTTTTCGCAGGTCTCTTCGAATTCGCGCTCGGGCGTGGACTCTTCGATGATGCCGGCGCCGGCTCGCAGCCACGCCTTGCCGTCGCGTTCGTAGGCCGCCCGCAGCGTCAGCGCCGCGTCCAGGCCGCCATCAGCCGAAAACATCACGACCGCTCCCGAATACAGTCCGCGCGGGCTCTCGTCGAGACGCAGGATCGCTTCCACGCCGTCCGCTTTCGGGATGCCCGACGCGGTGACGGCCGGGAAGAGCGCTTCCAGCGCGTCCATCCGGTCGTTCGACGGATCCAGCCGCCCCCTGACCGTGGACCCGAGGTGCTGCACGCTCCCGCGCTCCCGCACCGTCATGAAGTCGGTGACCGCGACGCTGCCGGGTGCGGCGATCTCGGTCATCTCCTGCAGCGAACTCCGCACCGAAATTGCATGTTCGACAATCTCTTTGGAATTCGATTCCAGATCGTCGCGCGCCTGTCGGTCGCGCGCCACACCGCGACCCAGTGCGCGGGTACCCGCCAGGGGCTCGGTCACGACCATCCCGTCGTCACGGACGGCCGCGACGAGTTCGGGGCTGTAACCGAGCGCGCGAATCCCGCCCAGCCGCAACAGGAACGACCGCACCGGGGTGTTGTGTCGGCGACCCAGCCGGTAGGTGGACGGAAAGTCCAGCGCGAAGGGGATTTCCAGACAGCGGGAGAGGATGACCTTGTGGTAGCGACCCGCCGCGATCTCGCCGACGGCCGACGCCACCCGATCGCGGTAGCCCGAAGGGTCGGCGACAACGTCAAGGGCGCGAGGCAGGCCCGCGTCCGGCACACCGTCGCCCAGCAGGCCGAGCACCGTATCGCGATGAACCGCGGTCGCGCCCCACAGCTGCACCTCCTGCCGGGTCACCACGATGCGAGTACGCGGCCAGACCACGCGGGCCAGCGGTGTACGTGGCGCCAGCCGGTGTTGCAGCCCATAGCGATACACGCCGAACTCGAAGGCGATCCAGCCGAGGAGTTGGGCGGTCTCGAGCAACAGTCTGTCGACGGCTTCGCCGAGAACGGGGCCGGGCCGCCCCGACCACTCTTGCCGCTGGGTCACCCCGTCCCGGATGACGCGCACCTCGTCGCTGTCCAGCTCGATCATCGCGCGCACGCCACTGCCCAGCACCCATTGACCACTGCGCTCATACAGGACGTACTCCTCGCCGACCCGCTCGGGCAGCCGTGCGACCAGCTCGGCGGCCAAGTCGGCCGGGTCGACGTGCTCGGGAAGCGGAATCGGTGACGACGTGGAGCCGGCGGAACTCGTCTGAACGCTGACCTCGGTCACGGTTAGTAAATGTAGCCTAACCTATCTAAGAGTGCGCGACCGATCCCCGCGGCGGTCGATCGCACCCCGGCCCTCCGGCCAAAACTCCCCTCGAGTTAAAGCGCCGGCCATCCCCGCACCGAGGCGCGCCCCGGGAGCTCGGCGTCCGGTCGGTTTCCCGTTTCCGCAGCTGGCAGGGGTGCGGCGAGGGCCGTCGTCGACGGCGCGGCCCCGCCGCCAGGACGTCGGCGACACCAAACGTTTCCCGACCGTTTACGCCGCGGCCGCACAGTGCCCGACCGGCCAGGCGTGCCGTCTCCTAAAATTGCTGTCTAACCGTGTGAACCCGCTGGCCGGGGACCTGTTGGTGCGGTGGCTGGACAGCTCCGTCGGCGCGTGTAAAGGAGTGGCGTCGTGAACTCCTGTGCGGACGTTCGAGGGTTGCTTCGGCCGGACGACGGGCGCATCGTGAATCGACCCGACTGATCGCTCAGTGCCGGCCAACCATTTCGAGAGGAACACCATGTTCGTAATCCGCCTCGCGAACGGCGAAGAGGTTCAGGGTGGCGACGGGGACGAACTCGAGATCAATCAGGATACGGGCGTGCTCACGGTTTCCCGCGTCGACGGTTTCGAGGAAATCACCACCCATTACTCGCCAATGGCGTGGGTGTCGGTGACACACCGGAAGAAGGGCGTCGGGGTGCGGCCGTCGCTGATTTCGTCGAATCGCTGACCCGCCATTGGGCCCACAGCAAATACACAGCACCTTCACACCAAATCCACGCCTATCCTGGCGCCGGCACACGTCGGCGAGGGCGCCACGCGCGGGCCTCTGACCAGGCATTTTAGTGGCCTTCGGCCACCCCGGATCGGTCCGACACGCTTAAACGTCGTGCTTTGCATTCGAGTGGCGGTTTGACACCCGCGGGGATAAGTTTTGCACGGTCGTCGGGATGTTCGTGGTGGCTCCGCTTGCGAACGGTGCTTTCCCTGATCACCGCACTCATCGAGGAAGGCATCGGATGCTGCAAGAGTTTTGGCACAACTTCACCCACAACCTGTTCAAGCCGCTCCTGCTCTTCTTCTACTTCGGGTTCCTCATTCCGATCCTGAAGGTGCGGTTCGAATTCCCCTATGTGATCTATCAGGGTCTGACGATGTATCTGCTGCTGGCCATCGGCTGGCACGGCGGAGAGGAACTCGCCAAGATCAGCGCCGGCAGCGTCGGGGTGATCGTGGGCTTCATGGTGTTGGGCTTCGTGCTCAACTTCGTCATCGGCGGCATCGCCTACCTGCTGCTGAATTGGCTGACCTCGCTTCGACGAATCGACCGGGCGACGGTCGCCGGGTATTACGGGTCAGACTCGGCGGGGACGTTCGCCACCTGCGTGGCCGTCCTGACGGCCGTGGGCATGGCGTTCAACGCCTACATGCCGGTCATGTTGGCGGTCATGGAGATTCCGGGCTGTCTGGTGGCGCTGTACTTCGTGGCGCGCCTTCGTCACCGCGGGATGGACGCGGCCGGGAACATGGAGGACGAGCCGGGCTACACCGCGCCGGTCAAGGTGGCAGTCGGGCCCGGCGCCGCTGCAATGCCCCCGCACGGCCAGAGCCTCGAGGAGGCCGAGCATGAGCGCGGGCTAGAGGAAGAGCTGGAACTCTCCCTGGAAAAACTCGACCATCCGGACTGGGAGCCCGACCAGAGCCCGCCTCACACCGCCGGCAAAAAGCCGCCCATCTTCTCCCGGGAGCTGTTCCAGGAGGTGTTCCTCAACCCCGGGCTCGTCCTGCTCATGGGTGGCATCATCATCGGCCTGGTGAGTGGGTTACAGGGCCAGAAGGTGGTCGCCGACGACGACAAGTTCTTTGTCCTCGCGTTCCAGGGCGTGCTCTGTTTGTTCCTGCTCGAAATGGGCATGACCGCCTCCCGGAAGCTCAAGGACCTGCGAACGGCCGGTCCCGGTTTCATCTTCTTCGGCCTGCTGGCCCCGAACATCTTTGCTCCCCTTGGCATCCTGATCGCCCACATCTACTCCTCACTCACCCATGCCGATTTCAAGCCCGGCACCTACGTGCTCTTCGCGGTGCTCTGCGGCGCGGCCTCCTACATCGCCGTCCCCGCTGTCCAGCGGTTGGCGATCCCCGAAGCCAGCCCCACCCTGCCGTTGGCCGCATCGCTCGGTTTGACGTTCTCCTACAACGTCACCATCGGTATCCCGCTCTACATCGAGGTCAACCGGCTGATAGCCCACTGGTTCTAGCGTTCACCCCGGCCGGGCGATCGTCGGGACCACCGAACCATCCTGTGCCACAGGGCCTTTGACGCGTTCCGGCGGTGCACCGGGTGGCGTCCGCTTCCGCTCGTTGTTAATTGTTCGTAAAGACGGGTGGGGTCGGGCCCCCCGAATCGGCGGGTTTCCACTAAGTTCGTTGACGCCGCGCGTCGGTTGCCGTCCCTCGCAGGGCCGACTGCGTCGCCGGGAGGCGTAGATGCTTTACGAGTTGTGGCAGAACTTCATCCACAATCTCTTCAAGCCGCTGTTGCTGTTCTTCTATTTCGGGTTCCTGATCCCGATCCTGAGGGTGCGGTTCGAGTTCCCGTACGTGATCTATCAGGGCCTGACCATGTACCTGCTGGTGGCCATCGGCTGGCAGGGCGGTGAGGAACTGGCGAAGGTGAAACCGGCCGACATCGACAACATCGCCGGGTTCGTCGCTCTGGGCTTCGCGCTCAATGTCGTCGTCGGCGCCCTCACCTACTTCCTGCTCAGATACCTGACCCGGCTCCGACGCGTCGACCGGGCGGCGGTCGCCGGCTATTACGGATCGGACTCGGCGGGTACCTTCGCGACCTGCGTGGCCGTCCTCGCCGGCGTCAGGATCGCCTTCGACGCCTACATGCCGGTCCTGCTGGCGTTCATGGAGATTCCCGGATGTCTGGTGGCGCTCTACCTGGTGGCCCGGCTACGGCACCGGGGGATGGACGAGGCCGGGTTCATGCCGGACGAACACGGCTACACCGCACCCGTGGCGGTGGGGCCGGGAGTGGCCGAGCAGCGGGGACGGGCCGAGGGAGATGACGACGTCGAGCGCGGGATCGAGGAGGAGCTGGCCCTCTCGCTGGAAAAGCAAGAGCATCCCGAGTGGTACGACGCCAACCCGCAACGCAACAAAGCGCCACTGATGTCGGGCGCGATCTTGCAGGAAGTGTTTCTCAACCCCGGACTGATCCTCCTCGTCGGTGGTATCGCCATCGGGTTCATCGGCGCGCTGCAGGGCCAGAAGGTGGTGCACGACCAGAACGAGCTTTTCGTCGCGGCGTTTCAGGGGGTGCTGTGTTTGTTCCTGCTCGAGATGGGCATGACGGCGTCCCGCAAGTTGCGGGATCTCAGACTCGCGGGCAGTGGGTTCATCGTCTTCGGGTTGTTGGCGCCCAACTTGTTTGCGCTACTGGGTATCGTGGCCGCCTACTGCTACGCGAACCTCACCGACACCCACTTTCAGCCGGGTACCTATGTGCTCTTCGCGGTCTTGTGCAGCTCGGCGTCCTACATCACGCTTCCCGCGGTGCAGCGGTTGGGCATCCCTGAAGCGAGCCCGACTCTGCCGCTCGCGGCGGCGCTGGGTTTGACGTTCTCCTACACCGTCACCATCGGGATCCCGATTTACATCGAGATCAATCGAGCAGTCGCGCACTGGTTTCCGGCGATTTGAGCACTACCCCAGGACCGTGCGCACCACCGCGTCGGCCAGCAGCCGTCCGCGCGGCGTGAGGACGAACCGGTCGGCGTCGGACACCAGCAACCCATCGGCGACCGTGCCTTCGGCGCGCTCTTGCTCGACGGGGCTCAACAACTCGCGCGGAAGACCCTGGCGCAGTCGGGTTTTCAACAACACGTCCTCGGTGTGCAGGGCGTCGGCGTCCAACCGCTCGAATCCGGCCACCGGCAATGCGGTACGGGCCAGCGTCTCCGCGTAGGCGTTGGGATGCTTGACATTCCACCAGCGCGTGGCTCCGACGTGGCCATGGGCTCCCGGCCCTGCGCCCCACCACTGGCCACCATCCCAATAGCCGAGGTTGTGCCGGCATTCACCGCCGGGCCGCGACCAGTTGGACACCTCGTACCACGACATGCCGGCCTCGGACAGCCGCGCATCGAGCAACTCGTAGCGGTGCGCCAGCACATCGTCGTCGGGGGCCGCCAGCTCTCCGCGCCGCACCCGCCGGGCCAGCGCGGTCCCTTCCTCGACGACCAGCGCGTAGGCGGACACATGATCGACGCCGGTGTCGATCGTCGTGTCGACCGAGCGCAGCAGATCGTCGTCGGACTCCCCCGGCGTCCCATAGATCAGGTCGAGGCTGACGTGTTCGAAGCCGGCGTCCAACGCTTCGCGGGCGGCGGCCGCCGACCGGTTCGGGGTGTGAATGCGGTCGAGCACCCCCAGCACTCGCGGGGACACCGACTGCATGCCGAGCGACACCCGCGTATAGCCGGCCGCGCGGACGGCGTCGAAGAAGTCCGGCCAGGCCGACTCCGGGTTGGCCTCCGTGGTGACCTCGGCGTCGGGTGCCAGCGCGAAATGCTCGCGCACCATGTCCAGGATCGTTGCCACCCGCGTGCCGCCCAACAGCGACGGTGTCCCTCCCCCGACGAATACCGTGTTCACCGTCGGCCCGGGAAGCCGCTCGGCCGCCAGCTTCAGCTCCGTCCGCAGCGCCGCCAGCCACGCGTCGGGGTTCACGCCACCCAACTCGGCCGGCGTGTACGTGTTGAAATCGCAATAGCCGCAACGTGTTATGCAGAACGGAACATGGATGTACATCCCGAACGGGCGCCCGGGGACGGGCTGCAGATCGGGCAGCTCGACCGGTTCCTCGCGAAGTGCCATGCCAAATCATCCCACGGTGCGCTCGTCGTGGCCGGGGCGTCGATCCGGCCCGACGGCAAAATTCGGGGTGTTTTTACCGGGGCGGCCAGTTTAATCGGGGATTTCGCTCACCGTGAGCCGATATTTGACCTGATGGCACGGCCCCCCGTCGGGCATGGCACAATGGGCACGTGACCGTCGCTCAGCCCAGCCTTCGCATTGCGCTCGTGGCGCGGCGGCACATTGATCTCAAGCGTGTTTGCAGCTGTTGCTGTCTCCCTTGATGTCGTAGACCCGCCCACCTGTACGTCCAGCTGGCATCGGATCTGCGCCGCCGATACCACCGGTGAGCTGCGCTTTCATGCCTGCGATGTCGAAAAGGAGACCTTTTCCAATGACCACCGCCCGACCCGCTGGGTCCCCAAACAAGGCTCGCAACGAGGGCCAGTGGGCGCTGGGAGATCGGGAACCGCTCAATCCCAACGAAGAGATGAAGCAGGCCGGCGCCCCCCTCGACGTGCGCGAACGCATCGAAAATGTCTACGCCAAGGCCGGGTTCGACAGCATCGACAAGAGTGACCTGCGCGGGCGCTTTCGCTGGTGGGGGCTCTACACCCAGCGCGAACAGGGCTACGACGGCACGTTCACGGGTGACGAGAACGCCGATCTGCTCGAAGCCAAGTACTTCATGATGCGGGTGCGCTGCGACGGCGGCGCGCTGTCGGCCGCCGCGCTGCGTACGGTCGGCCAGATCTCGACGGAGTTCGGTCGCGACACCGCCGACATCTCCGACCGCCAGAACGTGCAGATGCACTGGATCGAGGTCGAGCGCGTCCCGGAGATCTGGCGGCGACTCGCCGAGGTCGGCCTGCAGACCGCCGAGGCGTGCGGCGACTGCCCCCGCGTGATCCTGGGTTCACCGCTGGCCGGCGAGTCGCTCGACGAGGTGCTCGACCCCACCTGGGCGATCGACGAGATCGTGCGCCGCTACATCGGCAAGCCGGACTTCGCCGACCTGCCGCGCAAGTACAAGACCGCCATCTCGGGTCTGCAGGATGTCGCGCACGAGATCAACGACATCGCCTTCATCGGCGTCAACCACCCCGAGCACGGGCCCGGCCTGGACCTGTGGGTCGGCGGCGGTCTGTCCACCAACCCGATGCTGGCCCAGCGGGTCGGCGCCTGGGTGCCGCTGGACGAGGTACCCGAGGTCTGGGAGGCCGTGACCTCGATATTCCGCGACTACGGCTACCGGCGGCTGCGGTCCAAGGCACGGCTGAAGTTCTTGATCAAGGACTGGGGCATAGCAAAATTCCGTGAGGTGCTGGAAACGGAGTACCTCAAGCGGCCGCTGATCGACGGCCCGGCCCCCGAGCCGCTCAAACATCCGATCGATCACATCAGGGTGCAACGGCTCAAGAACGGGCTCAACGCGGTCGGGGCCGCTCCGATCGCCGGCCGGGTCTCGGGCACCATCCTCTCGGCGGTCGCCGACCTGATGGACCGGGCCGGCGCCAACCGGATCCGGTTCACCCCGTACCAGAAGCTGGTCATCCTCGACATCGCCGACGACAAACTCGACGAGGTGCTCGCCGGCCTGGAGGCACTCGGGCTGCAGACCACGCCGTCGCATTGGCGGCGAAACCTGATGGCGTGCACGGGCATCGAATACTGCAAGCTGTCGTTCGCCGAAACTCGGGGCAAGGCGCAGGTCTTGGTGCCCGAGCTGGAACGCCGGCTCGAGGACGTCAACGCCGCGCTCGACGTGCCGATCACGGTCAACATCAACGGTTGCCCGAACTCGTGTGCGCGAATTCAGGTGGCCGACATCGGCTTCAAGGGCCAAATGGTCGACGACGGTCATGGGGGCTCCGTCGAGGGCTTCCAGGTGCACCTGGGGGGCAGCCTCGGGCTGGACAGCGGATTCGGGCGAAAGCTGCGCCAGCACAAGGTCACCAGCGACGAGCTGGGTGACTACATCGATCGGGTGGTACGCAACTTCATCAAACACCGCAGTGCGGGAGAACGGTTCGCGCAGTGGGCGATTCGGGCAGATGAGGACGATTTACGATGAGTGGGCAAGCAACGAAACGAACCGAGGCGCAACTGCGGGACCTGGCGGCGCGGGGCGCCGCGGAGCTCGAGGGCGCCAGCGCCATCGAGGTTCTGCGCTGGACCGATGAGACCTTCGGCGGAGTCAACGGGCCACGCGGCTGGGCCACCTGCAACTATGTGCTGACCTCGAGCATGCAGGAGGCCGTGTTGATCGATCTGGCGTCCAAGGTCCGGCCGGGTGTGCCGGTGGTCTTCCTCGACACCGGCTACCACTTCGCCGAAACCATCGGAACCCGGGACGCGGTCGAATCGGTCTACGACATTCACGTGCTGAACATCACGCCCGAGCAGACGGTGGCCGAGCAGGACCAGCTGCTGGGCACGAACCTGTTCTCCCGGGATCCCGGCGAGTGCTGCCGGCTGCGCAAGGTCGTGCCGCTGCGCCGGGCTCTGAGCGGGTACTCCGCCTGGGTGACCGGGCTGCGCCGCAGCGAGGCGAAGACGCGCGCCAACACCCCGGTGATCGGTTTCGACGAGGGTTTCAAGCTGGTGAAGATCAACCCGCTGGCGACGTGGACCGACGAGGACATGCAGAACTACATCGACGAGCACGGCGTGCTGGTCAATCCGCTTGTCTACGACGGGTATCCGTCCATCGGCTGCGAACCGTGCACGGCCAAACCGCTGGCCGGGGCGGACCCGCGCAGTGGACGCTGGCAGGGGCTGGCCAAGACCGAGTGCGGGCTGCACGCGTAGCCGGCGAAAGCGCTCAAGTCAGGCCGAGGTCTTACGCAGAGGTCAGCGTGGTTTGATCCTCGCCGGCCGGGCCGTCGCCGCGGGCGGCCGTCGCCTGATCGGCGATGAACGGCATTCGGGTGGCGCGCACGTAGACGGTGTCGCCTTCGCGTAGGGCCAGCGCCTCGGCGTCGCCGCGGGTGATCTGCGCGGTGAAGGGCCCGCCGGTGGCGGCGCTGGTCAATTCCACCCGCACCTCGAAGCCCAGCACGACGACGCGGTCGACGGTGGCGCGCACCACCCCGATCGATTCCGCGGTGCCATCCCCGCCCGCAATCGCCATCTCGGGGTTGCGGCCCACCCGGATGTCATGTGGCCGAACCAGATTCCCGTTCAGGGTGGACACCGCCCCGAGAAACGACATCACGAAGGCGCTCGCCGGCGCGTCGTAAACCTCGGTCGGCGATCCCACTTGCTCGATGCGACCGTGATTGAGCACGGCGATCCTGTCGGCGACGTCCAAGGCCTCCGCCTGGTCGTGGGTGACCAGCACCGTGGTCACGTGCACCTCGTCGTGCAGGCGGCGTAACCACGAACGCAGGTCCTCACGCACCTTGGCGTCCAGGGCGCCGAACGGCTCGTCGAGCAGCAGCACCTGCGGGTCGACGGCCAGCGCCCGCGCGAGCGCCATCCGCTGCCGTTGGCCGCCGGAGAGCTGGTTGGGGTAGCGGTTTTGAAATCCGCTCAGCCCCACCACTTCCAGCAGGTTGTCCACCTTGGCCTTGACCTCGGCTTTGGGCCGCTTGCGGATCTTCAGCCCGTAGGCGACGTTGTCACGAACGGTCAAGTGCTTGAACGCCGCATAGTGCTGGAACACGAATCCGATGCCCCGTCGCTGCGGCGGCACCCGCGTGACATCCGAACCGTTGATCGTGATCGTTCCGCTGTCGGGCTGGTCGAGCCCGGCGATGGCACGCAGCAGGGTCGACTTGCCGGAACCGCTGGGACCCAACAGTGCCGTCAGCGAGCCGGAGGGCACGACGAAGTCCACATTGTCCAAGGCCACGAAGTCGCCGTAGCGCTTGTAGGCATTGCGCACGATGATGGCGTGGTCGACGTGCCGGTTGTTGTCGGTCATCTACGAGTCTCCATGTCGGGCCTACCCGGCCGCTCGTGCTCGGCGGACGTCCAGAATCACTTGGAAGATCAGGACCAATACCGCAACGCCCATCAACAGCGTGGACAGCGCGTAGGCCCCATACTCGGCGCCGCGGTTGTACCGATCCGACACCAGCAACGTCAGGGTTTGCGACTTACCCGGCAGGTTGGACGACACGATGATGACGGCACCGTATTCGCCGAGGGTGCGCGCGATGGTCAGCACGATGCCATAGGTCAGGCCCCATCGGATGGAGGGCAAGGTGATCCGCCAGAAGGTCTGCCACCAGCCCGATCCCAGGGTCGAGGCCGCCTCTTCCTGGTCGGTGCCCAGTTCGTGCAGAACCGGTTCCACCTCGCGCACCACGAACGGCAGGGTGACGAAGACGCTGGCAAGCACGATGCCGGGCAGCCCGAAGATGATCTTGAACCCGAGATCTCTCTCGACGAAGCCGAACGCGCCGGCGGATCCCCACAACAGGATCAGGGCGACACCCACGATCACCGGTGACACCGCGAACGGCAGGTCGATCGCCGCCTGCAGCACGCCCTTGCCCCGAAACCTGTTGCGGGCCAGCACCAAAGCGGTAGGAATACCGAAGACCACGTTCAGCGGCACCACGATGGCGACCACCAGCAAGGTCAGGTTCAGCGCCGATATCGCCGCGGGTGTGCTCACCCAGTCGAGGAATTGACCGATCCCGGGTTGGAAGGTCCGCCACAGGATCAGGGCCACCGGGACAACCAGCAGAACGAAGATGTATGCGAGCCCGATGAATCGGATCAGGTATCGGACCCTGGGGCTCAGCGTCACGCGGCCAGCTCCTCACGTTTGGCCGTTCGCCCACCCACGACCCTCAGCAGGAACAGCACGACAAACGAGATCGACAGCAACACGATGGATATCGCGGCGGCGCCGGTGCGGTCGTCGTTCTCGATCAGGGTCCGTATCCATTGCGAAGACACTTCCGTCTTGCCGGGCACCGCGCCACCGATCAACACCACCGACCCGAACTCGCCGATCGCGCGCGAGAACGCCAGGCCCGCACCGGACAACAGCGCGGGCGTCAACGACGGCAGCACGACCGAGGTGAAGATCTTGGGAGCGGTGGCGCCCAACGACGCCGCCGCCTCCTCGGTCTCCCGATCGATCTCCAGCAACACCGGCTGCACCGCGCGCACCACGAAGGGCAGTGTGACGAAGGCCAGCGCCACCGCCACACCCCACGCCGTGTGCTGCAGGTGAAGATGCACCGGGCTGTTGTTGCCGTAGAGGGCCAGCATCACCAGGCTGGCGACGATGGTGGGCAGCGCGAACGGCAGGTCGATGATCGCGTCCACCAGCCGCTTGCCGACGAAGTCGTCCCGCACCAGCACCCAGGCGATGACCAGACCGAAGACCAGGTTCACCAACGCGACGCCGGCGGAGATGGTCAGCGTCACCCGAAACGACTCCAGCGCCGCATTCGAAGTGACCGCCAACCAGAACGCGTGCCAGCCACCACCCGCGGCCTGCCACGCGATGGCGGCCAGCGGCAGCAGCACGATCACCGAAAGCCACACCGCCGCCACGCCCACCCGCAAAGACGTCGCGCTCCCGCGGGTGCCCCGCCGGCCCTGCGCTGGGCGGCGCCCGTCGCCGCCCAGCTCGGGCCCGATCGCCCGGGGACCGGGCGTCAGCGCGGCCGTCATCCCGTGGCCTGCGTGTAGATCTTGGTGATGCTGCCGGTGGTTTTGTCGAACAACTGCGGGTCCGTCGTCGACCAGCCACCGAGGTCGGCGATCGTCCACAGTTTCGCCGGCGCCGGAAACTGGCCGCGAAACTCGGCCGCGACGGCCGGGTCGACCGGCCGAAAGCCGGCCTGCGCCCACACCTTCTGCGCCGTGGCCGTGTACTGGAAGTTCTTGAAGGCGACCGCGGCATCCAGGTGTGTGCTGGTGCTCACCACCGCGACCGGATTCTCGATCTTGAACGTCTGCGGCGGGTTGATGTGCTCGACCGGCTTGCCCGCGCGCTCCGTGGCGATCGCCTCGTTCTCGTAACTGATCAACACGTCCCCACTGCCCTGGACGAACACATCGGTAGCCTCCCGGCCCGAACTCGGACGCAGCTTGACGTGTTCGTGCACCAGCTTGCTGATGAAGTCGACGCCGGCCTGGGGGTTGCTGCCACCCTCGCTCTTGACCGCATACGGCGCCAGCAGATTCCACTTGGCCGACCCCGAGCTCAGCGGACTGGGTGTGATGACCTCCACTCCAGGCCGCAGCAGGTCGTCCCAGTCCTTGATGTTCTTCGGATTCCCCTTGCGCACCAACAACGTCACCACCGACCCGAACGGAATTCCCTTGGTGGCGTCGGCATTCCAATCCTTGGATATCTTTCCGGCCTTCACCAGCCGGGTGATGTCCGATTCGACGGAGAAATTCACGATGTCGGCCGGCTTGCCGTCGAGGACACCGCGCGATTGGTCACCGGAGGCGCCGTAGGAGGTGATCACCTGCACGCCCTTGCCCTCATCGGCGGCGTTGAACGCCGGGATCACCTTGCTCCAGCCCGGTTCTGGAACGGAATAGGCCACCAGGGTGATGCTCGTGCGCGCATTCGCCGGCCCGCCCCCGCCGACGACATCGCTGGGACCGCCGCTACACCCGGCCACGACAGCGACAGTCAGGGCAAACGTGACCATCGACCGCCAACGCAGTGCGGTGTCGTTGAGCATTCGGGCCTTCCAGTACGGGGACTCAAGGAGACAGCGGTCCCGATGCTGCGGAAAGGCGCCTTATCCGACGGGAGATATCACAAACCCCATACCAGACCGCACACGGGTTTGGCAGTCAGCGACAACAGTGCACGAAGACATGGCGCTCCACGACACCTGATGTCACCTGCATGGCGCGAAGCCTAACAGGAATCGGTGGGCCGCCACCGCTCGAGTGCCTGGCGGACGGCCTGCATGCTCAGTGCGTCAGCAACCACGCGACGATCACCAGCACCACGAGCGCGACGAGAATCAACGTCACGTGTGACCGAGGCATGCGCGCTACCCGGGCGCCTCACCGGCGTGGCGGGCACGACGCATCAGGGCGATGCCCTTGCCGAGCAACCCATCGAGCAGGCCCGCCGTGACCGCGGCGACCAAGAGCACGACCGGCATCACCACCATGGCCTGGAGTACGAAAGCGAGCCCGGAAAGCCACAGCTCGTTGCCGTCCCACCAATTCAGGAACGCGGTCACGGGCTCACCCTATTCGGCCTTGCGCCGGAAAACCAATGTGCCAAGATCGGCGCATGGCTGCCCCGTCGTCCGCGCCCGAGTCGACGGCTTGCCTCATCGCCGGCGGGGGCCCGGCGGGCATGGTGCTAGGGCTGCTGCTGGCCCGCGCCGGTGTTGACGTCACGGTGATGGAAAAGCACGCCGACTTCCTGCGCGATTTCCGCGGGGACACGGTGCACGCGAGCACCTTGGGACTGCTCGACGAGCTGGGATTGGGCGGCCGGTTCGCGCAGATCCCGCATCGGCTCATCGACACCGTCCACATGGAGATACAGAACGAGCCGGTGGCCCTCGACCTGACCGGTCTCCCGGGCGCGCACAAGCACATCGCCCTGGTGCCGCAATGGGACTTCCTGGAACTGGTGGCCACCGCCGCCGAGGCCGAGCCGAGCTTCCGGCTGTTGCGCAGCACCGAGGTCACCGGCGTCATCCGCGACGCCGACCGAGTCGTCGGCGTCACCTACCGTGACCAGGCCGGTGAGGCGAAAAGCATGCGCGCCGAGCTGACCGTGGCCTGCGATGGTCGCTCGTCCACGGTGCGTTCGGCGCTGGGCCTGGATCCGCACAGTTTCGGCGCGCCCATGGACGTGTGGTGGTTCCGGCTCCCGCGCCACCCCGGCGATCCACGCGGACTGGCCGGCGTGCTGCGGGCCGGACACGCGGTCATCGTGATCGATCGCGGCGATTACTACCAGATCGCCTACATCATCCCGAAGGGGACCGACGCCCGGCTGAGGTCGCAAGGCATCGAATCGCTGCACCGGGCGCTGGTCGGCATGGTGCCCTGGCTCGGTGACCGGGTACAGACGCTGACATCGTTCGATGACGTGAAACTGCTTGACGTACAACTGAATCGGCTTCGACGCTGGTACGCCGGCGGCGTCCTGTTCATCGGCGACTCCGCGCACGCGATGTCACCGGTCGGCGGCGTCGGGATCAACCTGGCGGTGGCCGACGCGGTGGCCGCCGCGCGCATCCTGGCGGGCGCGTTGCGCGCGGGCCGGGTGCCCAGCTGGCGGTTGGCCCGCGTGCAGGCGCGCCGTTGGCTTCCCACGTTGCTGCTGCAGACGGCACAGCGGGTCATCCACGCCAACGTGATCGCCGCAGCGGTCAGCGGAAACGAACACCGCGCGCCGCTCGGTGTGCGGCTGGTGGGCAGGTCCGCGGCAATGCGGCGGCTGGCCGGCTACCTCGTCGCCATCGGTCCGCTGCCCGAGCACGCCCCCAGGTTTGCCCGACGCCGAGGTTGAACCACACCGACGCCACGTCGGCGAAAGAATGGACGCCGGGCCGCTCAACAGATGATGATGTCGGGATGGTTTTGCACGCCCAGCCCGATGACCAGCCCGCCGACGCCATGCCCGAGGAGGCGTTCCAGGCGGCTCCGGCGGTCTTGCCTTCGCCCATCGACTTCAGCGCACCGGCGCCCCTCGCTTCCAGCGCGGCCCTGCGGAACCCGTTTCCGCCGATCGCCGACTATGCGTTTCTGTCGGACTGGGAGACGACGTGCCTGATCTCCCCCGCGGGATCCGTCGAATGGCTGTGCGTGCCGCGGCCGGACTCCCCCAGCGTGTTCGGTGCCATCCTGGACCGCAGCGCCGGCCACTTCCGGCTCGGGCCCTACGGCGTCTCAGTGCCCTCGGCCCGTCGCTACCTGCCCGGCAGCCTGATCATGGAGACCACGTGGCAAACCCACACCGGGTGGTTGATCGTGCGTGACGCGCTTCGCGCCCCTCCAGCCCGATCCGCAGGTTCGTGGTGAGCCGCAACGTCGGGTGGGCGTCGGGCTGCTTGGCGGCCCGCGCGATGGCCTCGCCGTACGCGTTGGCCGAGTATTCCCAGGTGGCGCCGACGCGGTGGTAGTCGAACGCCGGCTCGCAGCTCATCATCAGCTCGACGGTGCCGCTGACGCAGCGCACCGTGCGCAACAGGATGTGCTCGGCGTCCCAGTCCATCGGGGTGCGGCGGTGCGTCCGCGATCGGCGCTCGATGTCGTGCCACGGCCCCATCACCAGCGCGTCACGCACGATCAACCACCCGGTGTGGGTTTGCCACGTGGTCTCCATGATCAGGCTGCCGGGCAGGTAGCG
>NZ_LZJM01000096.1:0-34524 GCF_001667665.1 Mycobacterium sp. E342 | reverse complement strand
GCCCCGCCCGGCCCCCCGCCAGTTCCGGGGGGCCGTCCGCCCAACTGGGCGTCGCCGCCGCGGCGACCGGAGGGGGCCCGGCCGGGGCGGCGGACCACGCCGTCCCACCCGGATGCGCCGCGACCGGTATGCCCATCGATTCGGTTTGCGGTGGGCGCCCGGCCATTCCCTGGTGGCGCCCGACCTCGAACGTCAGCTGCGGCCCGTCCGGATTCCCGATGTTGAGGCACTGGCCGTCGTGAATCTCGACCACCGGCACCCGCCGCCCGTTGACGAAAGTGCCGTTGAGGGAACCATTGTCGATCGCCAGCCAGCGGCCCTGGTCGAAGCGCAGCAACAGATGCGCGCGCGAGATCAGGGGGTGCGTGATGCGCATGTCGGCGCGCAGATCGCGCCCCACCACCACGTCGTGACCGGCGGCAAACGTGCGTTCTGACCCGTCAAAACGAACCGTCAACGCGGGTGGGGCTGGTGCACTCATCGGACCAACTGTATCTCGTGAAGCCAAGGCAACCCTGAGGCCCGAATGTGCGTTGTGGGACGCCCGATCCGCCGTGGGCTAGGCCCGGTTGCCCGCCAACACGTCCGGGGCGCCGGTGACCACGCAGCGCGTCCGGGTGTAGATCGTGGCCATGCACTTGTTGCAGTGGGTGCATGCCGAATGCACGCTGTGCGCGGCGCCGTCGGCCGCGATCCGGTTGATCAGGTCCGGCTCGGCCAGCAGCGCCCGGCCCATCGCGACGAAGTCGAAGCCCTCGGCCATCGCGAGGTCCATCGTGTCCCGGTTCGTGATGCCGCCAAGCAGGATCAGTGGCATCGTCAGCTCGGCGCGGAACAGCTTGGCGTGGCGCAACAAATAGGCCTCGCGGTAGGGGTACTCGCGCAGGAACTTCTTGCCCGTCATGCGCATGCCCCAACTCAGCGGCGGCTTGAACGCGGCGGCGAACTCCTTGAGCGGCGCGTCGCCGTGGAACAGATACATCGGGTTGACCAGCGAGCTGCCCGCGGTCAGCTCTATCGCGTCGAGCCCGCCGTCCTCCTGCAGCCATTTGGCGGTGGTCAGCGATTCTTCGGTGCTGATGCCCCCGCGCACGCCGTCGGTCATGTTGAGCTTCGCGGTGACGGCGATCGGAGTCCCTTCCTTTTCCACCGCGCGGCGAACGGCCATGACGATGCCGCGGGCCACCTTCGCCCGGTTCTCCAGTGACCCGCCGAACTCGTCGTCGCGGCGGTTGATCAGCGGGGACAGAAAGGAGCTCGCCAAGTAGTTGTGGCCCAAATGGATCTCCACCGCGTCGAAGCCGGCTTCGATGGCCAGGCGGACGGCGTTGGCGTGCGCCTCGACGACGTCGTTGATGTCGTCACGGGTCGCCTTCTTGGCGAACCGCATTCCGATCGGGTTGAAGAACCGCACCGGCGCCAGCGCCCTGGCCTTGTTGGTCTTAGCGTTGGCGACCGGGCCGGCGTGGCCTATTTGCGCGCTGACCGCCGCGCCCTCGGCGTGGATCGCGTCGGTAAGCCGGCGGAACCCGGGCACCGCCTCCGGTCGCATCCAGATCCCGTTGCCCTCGGTGCGGCCGCCGGGGGAGACGGCGCAATAGGCGACGGTCGTCATGCCGACACCGCCCGCGGCCGGCAGCCGGTGGTATTCGATGAGGTCGTCGGTCACCAGGGTGTCGGGCGTGCGGGCCTCGAAGGTGGCCGACTTGATGGTGCGGTTGCGCAGCGTGATCGGGCCGAGCTTGGCTGGGCTGAACACGTCCGGAGGGGTAGACATATCGGGAGCCTAATGGCGATCGCAAGCGCGGCGAAGCCGGGCGTGGCGGGTCGCCATCATCGATATCTGCCAGACTGTCAGGCGTGGGCGCAATCACACTGGACGGCAAGGCCACCCGTGACGAGATCTTCCTCGACCTCAAACAACGGGTGGCCGCCCTGACCGCGTCGGGTCGCACCCCAGGGCTGGGCACCATCCTGGTCGGCGACGATCCCGGTTCGCAGGCCTATGTCCGGGGCAAGCACGCGGACTGCGCCAAGGTCGGCATCACGTCGATCCGCCGCGACCTGCCCGCCGACATCGGCACCGCGACGCTGGAAGAGACCATCGACGAGCTCAACGCCAACCCCGACTGCACCGGTTACATCGTGCAGCTGCCGCTGCCCAGGCACCTGGACGAGAACGCCGCGCTCGAACGCGTCGACCCGAACAAGGACGCCGACGGGCTGCACCCGACGAACCTGGGCCGCCTGGTGCTCAGCGTTCCCGCGCCGCTGCCGTGCACCGCGCGCGGGATCGTGCACCTGCTGCGGCGCTACGACGTCGAGATCGCGGGGGCGCACGTGGTCATCATCGGCCGCGGAGTGACGGTCGGCCGGCCGCTCGGGCTGCTGTTGACCCGCCGTTCCGAGAACGCCACCGTGACGTTGTGCCACACCGGAACTCGTGATCTCGCGGCCTACACCAGGCAGGCGGACATCGTCGTGGCCGCGGTCGGGGTTCCGCACATGCTGACCGCCGACATGGTGCGTCCCGGCGCCGCGGTCGTCGACGTGGGTGTCAGCCGGACCGAGAACGGGTTGGTCGGTGACGTGCATCCCGACGTGTGGGAGGTGGCCGGCCACGTGTCGCCGAACCCCGGCGGGGTCGGCCCCCTGACGCGGGCGTTCCTGTTGAGCAACGTCGTCGAGCTGGCCGAGCGGGAATGAGCGCGCGGTCCCTCGTCAGGACACAGTGGCCAATCCTGTTGGTCGGGTTGACGTTCGCCACGGCGCTCGCGTTGGTGGGCGCCAACTTCTGGCGGCGCGGTTCGCTGCTGATCGGTATCGGTGTGGGTCTGGCCGCGGTGCTGCGGCTGGTGCTTTCCGATGAGCGGTCCGGCCTTCTGGTGGTGCGCAGCAAGGGAATCGACTTCATCACCACCGCGGCGGTCGCGACGGCGATGGTCTACATCGCGTGGACGATCGATCCGCTGGGCACGGGTTAGATACCGGGCGCCGCCGGGATCTAACCCGCCATCCCGGGGATCTGCCCCGCCATCCCGGGGATCTGCCCCGCCATCCCGGGGATCTGGCCCGTCATGCCCGGGATCTGGCCCGTCATTCCCGGCAGTTGCGGCACCGCGCCGGACAGATTGCCGCTGGCCAGGTTTGCCATCTGTTCGGGGCAGTAGGTCTGTATCGCGATGGTGGTGAACATGCGCGCCATCATGGGTGACATGCCCCGGCCCGAGACGCTGGAGGCGGCCGCGGCGAAGTTGCCGCCCGGCTGGGCGAGCATCGGGCAGATCGACTGGCCCACCGACATCGCGTTTCCGGGTTCACCGAAGTCGATGCCGGCGTGGTTGAGCGCGTCGATGAAGTTGTCGTCGGGGTTGTCCGCCCGCACGGGTGCTGCGAGCGCCGACGCCGCGGTGAGCAGGCCGGCGGCCACGGCCAACAGGCGAACGGTCAGGGGCTGATTCCGAAACGCCCAGATCCAGTTATGCGTTCGTGTCAGCGCCTTCATGCGGCCTCCCCCTCGGTCGTGGAGTGCGCGCGGGGCACTCGAATCACGTTAGGAACTCTGATGTATCACTGTCACGTTTGCGACACGGTGGGGTAAAGGTTCGCACAATAAGCGTTTTGCGGGTTCGCCGCGGCGCGATCCTCGATTATTGGGGCGCGCGCGACGCGGCGTCGCGCTTGGCGATCGAAGCCACACTGTGATCTGACACGAGCGCCCATGCCGGGCTTTTGCGCCGGAAATGTTCGAGAATCTCCGCACATGACGACTAATCGCAGCCGTCCGCCGGGCCCCTCCGTGCAGGGGGGCATCTCGCGCCAGGCATTCCTTCGCGGCGCCGTCGGGATGTTGGCCACCGGCGCGGTTTTGGGCACCGCGCGGGCGGCCGCCGACCCCGCCGTCGGCTGGGGCGGGCTGGCGTCCTCCATCTCAGGCACGGTAGTCCTTCCGGCCAACAGCGCCCAATTCTCCACCAGCAAAAAGGTTTTCAACTCGTTTTACGACAGCTCCAGTCCCGCCGCGGTGGTGACGGTTTCCTCGCAGGCCGACGTGCAGAAGGCCGTCGCCTTCGCGACGGCCAACAACCTCAAGATCGCCCCGCGCGGGGGAGGGCATTCCTACGTCGGTGCGTCCAGCGCGAACGGCACGTTGGTGTTGGACCTGCGCGGGCTCCCGGGCGGTGCCAACTTCGACGGCAACAACGTCACCGTGACCCCGGCGACCACCCTGTATGCGATCCATCAGGCGTTGACCGGCGCCGGCCGGGCGATACCCAGCGGTACCTGTCCGACCGTCGGCGTCGCGGGACTGGCGCTGGGCGGGGGGATAGGCCCCGACAGCCGCCGCGCCGGCCTGACCTGTGACGCGCTGCAGTCGGCGACCGTGGTCTTGCCCAGCGGCGACGTGGTGACCGCCTCCGCCAACGACAATCCGGACTTGTTCTGGGCGCTTCGCGGCGGTGGCGGCGGCAACTTCGGGGTGACGACGTCGATGACGTTCTCCACCTTTGCGACGGCCGACACCGACGTCGTGCGGCTCGACTTCCCGCCGGCGTCATCCACGCAGGTGCTGGTCGGCTGGCAGTCCTGGCTCAGCGCGGCCGACCGGAACACCTGGGGCATCGTCGATCTCATGGTCGGCTCGGCGCCGAACTGCCACGTGCTGGCGACCTGTCCGGCGGGGGCGGGATCGGGGGTGGCCGATGCGATCAAGTCCGCGGTCGGGGTGGCACCCACGTCGGTTTCGAACAAGACGATGAGCCGGACCGACTTGATGATGTTTCTGGCCGGCGGTAGTTCGACGCCGCCGGCACGATCGTTCGTCGCCGGGTCGGACGTCATCGGCCCGGTCGATTCCACTGCGGCGCACGCCATTGCCACCGCGATAGGGCAGTGGCCCTCGGGCGCCGGGCAGGCCTCGGTTCTCGTCGACCCGCTCGGTGGCGCCATCGCGGACGTGGCGGCGGGCGACACCGCGTTCCCCTGGCGCAACCAGTCCGCCGTCTTGCAGTGGTACGTCGAGCCGGCCGGCAACCAGGTCAACGCGGCGAACACCTGGCTGAGTTCCGCGCACCAAGCGGTGCAACAGATTTCGGTCGGCGGATACGTCAACTATCTGGAGGCCAATGGCGCGCCCGCGCGATACTTCGGCTCGAATCTGTCGCGGCTGACGACCGTGCGACAGAAGTACGACCCGAACCGGATCATGTTCTCCGGGTTGAACTTCTGAAGCACTAGCGGCCGAGGAGACGATTCCTCTGCTCGGTGTACTCCTCGTCGGAGATCAGCCCAAGGTGAGCGCGCTGGTACCGTTCTTCGCGATCGGTGTGTTCACCGCATTCGCGATGGCCGGCTACGGCATGGCCAAGCATCATGTGACGCAACGTGATTCGTGGTGGCGCCTCAAGCTGGCGCTGAACCTGTCGGCGGGAATCATGTCGACGATCGTGGTGGGCATCTTCGTGGTGGCCAAGTTCACCGAGGGTGCCTGGCTCATCGTCGCCATCTTCCCGTTGCTGGTGCTGGCCTTGATGCGGCTCAACCGGAAATACCGCGACGAGGCCTCCGTGCTGGAGATGTCGCGCACCGAGGATCTCGACCTGGCGCGACACCCGCGCCTGCAGGTGCTGGTGTTCGTGGACACCGTCGACCTGGCCGAGATCGAGGCGATCCGCCTCGGCTATGGGCTGCACGCCGACGAACTCACCGCGGTGCACTTCGTGATCGACGTCGATCACGCCGTCCGCCTGCGGGAGCGCTGGGATCGCTTCGAGCATGACACCCCCTTGTGGTTGATCAACTGTCCGGATCGTCACCTGAGCCGTGCCGCACACGAATTGGTGCTGCGGGTCCTCAAGCACCATCCGGACACCAGGGTGACGGTGCTGTTGCCGCGCCGGACCTATTCGCCGCTGTTGGGCCGGCTTCTGCACGACCGCACCGCGGACAAGATGGCCCGCACCGTCAGCCGCGTTCGGGGTGCGACCGCGATCATCGTCCCCTACGACATCGAGTCGCGCATAGCGCGGATGGCCCCCGATGGCCCCGAGGCTCCCGCCGCGGAAGTGGTCGGCGCCGTCGAGGCGCCGGTCTCGACCCTTGTGGGCGACTGAGCGGGTCCTTTGGCCCACGGGACGGGCCCGAAGGCCCTACCGAACGTGGCGCCCCGGTGCGGAGACTTTGCCTAGCACTGCTCCACACCGAAGGCAGGTCAGTCATGTTCATGCAGGTACTCAAGCGCTGGGGCGGTGCCGCCGTCGCCACCACGGGTCTGCTCACCGCGGGTACGACCGGAACGGCCGGCGCCGACTACGCCGGCGTCCCGCAGTGGTACTCGCAGGCCCAAGAGCATCTGGCCAACACGACGAACCACATGCAGGCGGTGGTCGACGCGATCAAGGCCAACGACCTCGGCGCCCTGCACTCGGCATGTTCGGCCGTGCACGACGAACAAACGGTCGGCCTGCAGGGCCACCTGCCCACGCCGGATCCCGCTCTGACCAGGGCCCTGCAAGCCGAGATCAACGACTTCCACACGGCGACCCACATCTGCATGTCACTGGGGCCGAACAGCACGCCGGCCGACCTGGACCAGGCGGACTCGTTCACCCAGCGGGCCATTGACGACCTCAAGACCGTCAACGACATCCTCGTCGAAGACCTCAGTTGAGCCTGCGCTTGAGTTCGTCGCGTGCGCGTTTCTCCGCCAGGAGCGTGACGTAGTCGCGGATCCGGCTGCCGCGGAACCGGGCGTGCTCCTGCCGTAGAAGGTCACCGACGTCGTCGGCGGCGAAGCGGGGAAACTCGCCGGCCAGTCGTCGCTCGATATCGGCCAACAACCTTTCTTCGCTCACCTGAACCATTTCACCCATGGTTTCAGGGTTGCCACCCGTGTCGTTTCGTAAAACTTTGGGGCGAGCAGGCGGTGACGGCGACGACGAGGCTCGGCCCGGCTACCCGGCGAGCGTCGCCCTGATGCACACGGTGACGTAGGGCAACGCCAGCCCGGTCGAATTCGCCAGCGCCGGGTGGGTGGCCAGCAACTCGCGCACCTGGTCCAGGGTTCTGGTGCGGACCTCGGTCGGCGAGGTGATGCAGTAGCTGCGCGATGCGACCAGGTCGATCAGGGCTTGCGGCGTCAGGTAGTTCGTCCACTCGACCTGGTGGCGCTCCGGCTCCGTGAAAGCCTCGGACAGCGTGACGTCGAAGCGGCCCCGGTCGCCGTCGGAGCCGATGATGTCGCCCAACTCCCGGACCCAGCCCAGCCGTTCGTCGCGGGTGTTCCACACCAGACCCAGTCGGCCGCCCGGCCGCAGCACCCTGGCCACCTCCGGAATCGCGCGCTCGGGATCCACCCAATGCCACGCCTGCGCGACCAGCACAACGTCAACGCTGTTGTCCGGCAACGGAATGTCTTCCGCCGTGCCCAGCAGGGCCCGCGTCTCGGGCAGGGAGGTCCGCAACACCTCCAGCATGTCGGGAATCGGGTCGACCGCCACCACGTCCAGGCCCCGCTCCACCAGCCGCGTGGTCAGCTTGCCGGTGCCCGCACCCAGGTCCAGCACCTGGTGCGCGCCGCGGGGCAACAGCCAGTCAATGGCCTCCGGGGGATAGGACGGACGCCCTCGCTCGTAGGCCGCGGCCGCCGAACCGAACGACAGCGAGCGATCGTGGCGAGAGCGGGTCACCGCCGGCACGTGCCTTCGGCAGCGGCCAACTCCAACGTCTTGCGGATCAGGTCGCCGACCGCCTCGGATTCCACCAGGAAGCCGTCATGCCCGCAGATGGAGTCGACAACGTGCAGGCCGTCGCAGCCCGGCAGCAACTCGGCGAGCTCCTCCTGCAGCCGCAGCGGATAGAGCCGGTCGGAGGTGATGCCGCCGACCACGGCAGGCACCGGGCAACCGCGCAGGGCCTTGCGCACGCCACCGCGGCCGCGGCCGACGTCGTGGCTGTTCAGCGCCTCGGTCAGGGTCACGTAGCTGCCCGCGTCGAAACGGGCCAGCAGCTTGTCGCCCTGGTGTTCCAGGTAGCTCTGCACGGCGTAGCGGCCGCCTCCAAATGGCGGGCCCGGGTCCTCGCCGGCCTGTGCGTCGTTGCCGAACCGGGTGTCCAGCTCCGCTTCCCCGCGGTAGGTCAGGTGGGCGAACCGCCGGGCGATCATCAGTCCGGTGTCCGGTGCGCTGCCGGTGTCGTGGTAGTCGCCGCCCTGCCAGTTCGGGTCGGCCTTGATGGCCGCGATCTGCGTGGTCTGCGTGCCGATCTGGTCCGCGGTCGCCCGCGCACCGACCGCCAGCAGCAGCCCGGCCCGGACCCGGCTGGGATGGCCCACCATCCACTCCAAAGCCCTTGCGCCGCCCATGGATCCGCCGACAACGGCGGCCACCTCGTCGATCCCGAGCGCGGCCAGCGCGGCGATGTCGGCCTCCACCTGGTCGCGCACGGATATCATCGGAAACCTTGAGCCCCAGGGCTTTCCGTCGCGGGCCAGCGAGCTGGGCCCGGTGGAGCCGCGGCAACCGCCCAGCACGTTGGTGGCTATCGCGCACCAGCGGTCGGTGTCGATCGGCGCGCCCGGCCCGGCCACCCCGTCCCACCAGCCGCCCGTGGGATGCCCCGGGCCGGCGGGCCCGGTGATGTGCGAGTCGCCGGTCAGCGCGTGCAGCACCACCACCACGTTGTCGCGGGTCGGCGAGAGTTCGCCCCAGCGCTGAACGGCGATGCAGACGTCGTCGACCACGGCGCCGCTCTCGGTGGTCAGCGAGCCGATGTGTACCAGGCCGATCTCGCCTTCGGCCGGCAGCGTCTGGGTTCCGACTTCGGAGATCGTCATCGCCGGCCCCTTAGAACGCCGCCACTGCTTGCGGGTCGGCGCCCGGGGCTTGCGCGTCCGCACCGTACTTACGCGCGGCGGCGAAGCCGAGCTCCAGGTCGGCCAGGATGTCGTCGATGCCCTCGATCCCGACGGCCAGCCGCACCAGCCCCGGGCTGACGCCGGTGCTCAGTTGCTCGGCCGGGCTGAGCTGGGCGTGGGTGGTCGAAGCGGGGTGGATCACCAGGGAACGCACGTCGCCGATGTTGGCGACGTGGCTGTGCAGCTTCAGCGCGTTGACGAACGCCTTGCCGGCCTCGACGCCGCCGGCCAGCTCGAACGAGAGCACCGCGCCGGTTCCCTTGGGCGCCAGCTGCTTTGCCCGCTCATACCAGGGCGAGCTGGGCAGCCCGGCGTAGTTGACCGCCAGCACGCCCTCGTGTCCCTCGAGGAATTCGGCGACCCGTTGCGCGTTGGCGACGTGGCGCTCGACGCGCAGACTCAGCGTCTCGATGCCCTGGGCCACCAGGAACGCGTTGAACGGCGAGGCGGCGGAGCCCAGGTCGCGCAGCAGCTGCACTCGCGCCTTGAGGGCGTACGCCGGCGGGCCGAGCTCGGCGAACACCACGCCGTGGTAGCTCGGGTCGGGCGTGGTGAAGCCGGGGAAGCGACCCTGCGTCCAGTCGAAGGTGCCGCCGTCGACGATGACCCCGGCGATCGCGGAGCCGTGCCCGCCGAGGTACTTGGTGGCGGAGTGCACCACGATGTCGGCGCCGTGGGAGAACGGCTGGATCAGGTAGGGCGTGGCGATGGTGTTGTCGACGATCAGCGGTATCCCGTTGGCGTGGGCGACGCCGGCCACCCCGGGGATGTCCAGCACATCGATCTGCGGGTTCGAGATGGTCTCGCCGAAGAACGCCTTGGTGTTGGGCCGCACGGCGGCCTGCCAGGAGTCCAGGTCGTCGGGATCGTCGACGAAGCTCACCTCGATGCCCAGCTTGGCCAGCGAGTAGTGGAACAGGTTGTAGGTGCCGCCGTAGAGCCGCGGGCTGGAGACGATGTGATCCCCGGCACATGCGAGGTTCAATATGGCGAATGTCTCAGCGGCCTGGCCCGAGCTCAAGAACAGCGCGGCCACGCCGCCCTCGAGCGCGGCCACGCGCTGCTCGACGACATCGGTGGTCGGGTTGCCGATCCGGGTGTAGATGTTGCCCGGAACCTCCAGCCCGAACAGCGCCGCGGCGTGCGAGGTGTCGTCGAAGACGTAGGAGGTGGTCTGGTAGATCGGCAGGGCGCGGGCGTTGGTCGCCGGGTCCGGTTGCTGGCCCGCGTGTACCTGCCTGGTCTCGAAGGACCAGCGGGCGGCCGGGTCGGCGTCGTCGTTGCTGGTAGTGCTGTTGGTGGGGCTCACGTGAGGTTGCTTTCTGGTTCGAGATCTGCGAATCGGGTATCGGGGATGCCTGCGGCCGGGTGGCCGCGGGTCAACAGCGACACGCGCTTCGACACATGAGCCGATCGCAAAGAGCTAAAGATGTGCACATCACGTCTTCCCCTCTAGTCAGGGGTCCGTTATGGCGGACCCGCGCTTGCCGCGCAGCCTGTGGCTACTAGACCTGGTCATCACCCGGGGCACCCCACCGCGGTTGGAGGGTTGCCGGCCAGCAAGCCGGGGCTTGATGCTGGCGCTCATGACCACTACGGAGACTATCTTACTGTGCCGACTGGATGCCAATGGCAGGTCGACACCTGCCCAAACGCCCTTGATACCGTGGCAGCAAGAACGCTGAGCCCCCCACAGATCTGACCGATATTCGAGGGTTTTCCACGCCGGGAGAGGGACCGTGAGCGCCGAACAGCCGACCGTCATCTACACACTGACCGACGAGGCGCCGTTGCTGGCGACCTATGCGTTCCTTCCGATCGTGCGTGCCTTCGCCGAGCCGGCGGGCATCGAGATCAAGACCAGTGACATCTCCGTGGCCGCACGGATCCTCGCCGAGTTCGGCGACTACCTGACCGAAGAGCAGCGGGTCGACGACAACCTGGGGGAGCTGGGCCGGCTGACGAAGCTGGCCGACACCAACATCATCAAGCTGCCCAACATCAGCGCCTCGGTGCCCCAGCTGATCGCCGCCGTCAAGGAACTGCAGGGCAAGGGCTTCAAGGTTCCGGACTTCCCGCAGAGCCCGAAGACCGACGAGGAGAAGGAAATCCGCGTCCGCTACGGCAAATGCCTGGGCAGCGCGGTCAACCCGGTACTGCGGGAAGGCAATTCGGACCGTCGTGCGCCCAAGGCCGTCAAGGAATTCGCGCGCAGGCACCCGCACAGCATGGGCAAGTGGTCGCCGGCCTCGCGCACCCACGTCGCGACCATGCGGCACGGCGACTTCTACCACGGCGAGAAATCGATGACGCTGGACCGCGCGCGCAACGTGAAGATGGTGCTCAACACCAAGAGCGGCAAGACCCTCGAGCTCAAGCCCAAGGTCGAGCTGCGCGACGGCGACGTCATCGACAGCATGTTCATGAGCAAGAAGGCCCTGGTCGAGTTCTACGAGGAACAGATGCAGGACGCCTACGAGACCGGCGTGATGTTCTCCCTGCACGTCAAGGCCACCATGATGAAGGTCTCCCACCCCATCGTCTTCGGCCACGCCGTCAAGGTCTTCTACAAGGACGCCTTCGCCAAGCACCAGGAGCTCTTCGACGAGCTCGGCGTCGACGTCAACAACGGATTGGTCGACCTGTACAGCAAGATCGAGTCGCTGCCGGCGTCGTTGCACGAGGAGATCATCCGCGACCTGCACGCCTGCCACGAGCACCGCCCCGAGCTGGCGATGGTCGATTCGGCCAAGGGCATCACCAACTTTCACTCGCCCAGCGACGTGATCGTGGACGCGTCGATGCCGGCGATGATCCGCGCCGGCGGCAAGATGTGGGGCGCCGACGGGCGGCAGAAGGACACCAAGGCCGTCAACCCCGAGTCGACGTTCTCCCGCATCTATCAAGAGATCATCAACTTCTGCAAAACCAACGGGCAGTTCGACCCGACCACGATGGGCACCGTGCCCAACGTCGGCCTGATGGCCCAGCAGGCCGAGGAGTACGGCTCGCACGACAAGACATTCGAGATTCCCGAGGACGGCGTCGCCGACATCGTCGACCTCGACACCGGCGAAGTCCTGCTGACCCAGAACGTGGAGGAGGGCGACATCTGGCGGATGCCGATCGTCACCGACGAAGCGATCCGCGACTGGGTCAAGCTGGCCGTCACGCGCGCGCGAAACTCGGGCATGACGGTGGTGTTCTGGCTGGACACCGAGCGGCCGCACGAGGTCGAGCTGCGCAACAAGGTGAAGCGGTACCTCAAGGAGCACGACACCGAGGGCCTGGAGATCCAGATCATGCCGCAGGTGTGGGCGATGAGGTACACGATCGAGCGCGCGGTGCGCGGGCAGGACACCATCGCCGCCACCGGAAACATCCTGCGCGACTACCTCACCGACCTGTTCCCCATCCTGGAGCTGGGCACCAGCGCCAAGATGCTGTCCATCGTTCCGCTGATGTCCGGTGGCGGAATGTATGAGACCGGGGCGGGCGGATCGGCGCCCAAGCACGTGCACCAACTCCTCGAGGAGAACCATCTGCGCTGGGATTCCCTCGGTGAATTCCTGGCCCTGGGCGCGTGTTTCGAAGACGTCGGGATCAAGACCGACAACGAGCGCGCCAAGCTCCTGGGCAAGACGCTGGATGCGGCGATCGGCAAGCTGCTGGAGAACAACAAGAGCCCGTCGCGCAAGGCCGGCGAACTCGACAACCGCGGCAGCCAGTTCTACCTGGCGCTGTACTGGGCGCAGGAACTCGCCGCGCAGTCCGACGACGAGGAGTTGCGCAAGCACTTCGCCGCCCTCGCCGACTCGCTGGGCCAGAACGAGGAGACCATCGTGGCCGAGCTCGCCGAGGCGCAGGGCGAGCCGGTCGACCTCGGCGGCTACTACTACCCGGACAACGAGAAGACGACTGCCGTGATGCGGCCGAGCAAGACGTTCAATGAAGCGCTAGCCGCTTCGCAAAGCTCGTAAAATCAAGGGCCGCGGAGAGAAAGTCGAACTCGATATGGCAGGCGAACACAAGATCAAGGTCAAAGGGCCGGTCGTCGAGCTCGACGGTGACGAGATGACCCGCGTCATCTGGAAGTTCATCAAGGACCTGCTGATCCTGCCGCATCTGGACATCAACCTGGACTACTACGACCTCGGCATCGAAAACCGCGACCGCACCAACGACCAGGTGACCATCGACGCCGCGTACGCCATCAAGAGGCACGGCGTCGGCGTCAAGTGCGCCACCATCACCCCCGACGAGGCGCGCGTCTCCGAGTTCAACCTGAAGAAGATGTGGCTCTCGCCCAACGGGACGATCCGGAATATCTTGGGCGGCACCATCTTTCGCGAGCCGATTGTCATCTCCAACGTGCCGCGGCTGGTGCCGGGCTGGACCAAGCCGATCGTCATCGGCCGTCACGCGTTTGGCGACCAGTACCGGGCGACGAACTTCAAGGTCGACAAGCCGGGCACGGTCTCGATCACGTTCACGCCCTCCGACGGCAGCGAGCCGATGGTGCACGAGGTGGTGTCCATTCCCGAAGACGGCGGCGTCGTGATGGGGATGTACAACTTCAAGGAATCCGTCCGCGACTTCGCGCGCGCCTCGCTGGCGTACGGCCTCAACGCCAAGTGGCCGGTGTACCTGTCCACCAAGAACACCATCCTCAAGGCCTACGACGGCATGTTCAAGGACGAGTTCCAGCGCATCTACGACGAGGAGTTCAAGGACAAGTTCGAGGCCGAGGGGCTGACCTACGAGCACCGGCTGATCGACGACATGGTGGCCGCCTGCCTGAAGTGGGAGGGCGGCTACGTGTGGGCCTGTAAGAACTACGACGGTGACGTCCAGTCCGACCTCGTCGCGCAGGGCTACGGCTCGCTGGGGCTGATGACCTCCGTGCTGATGACCGCCGACGGCAAGACGGTCGAGGCCGAGGCCGCGCACGGCACCGTCACCCGGCACTTCCGCCAGTACCAGGCCGGCAAGCCGACCTCGACGAACCCGATCGCGTCGATCTTCGCCTGGACGCGCGGGCTGCAGCACCGCGGCAAGCTCGACGGCACCCCCGAGGTGATCGAGTTCGCCCAGACGCTGGAGGACGTGGTGGTCTCGACGGTCGAGAGCGGGAAGATGACCAAGGACCTGGCCATCCTCATCGGGCCCGAGCAGGAATGGCAGCAGAGCGAGGAGTTCCTCAACTCGATCGCCGAGAACCTGGAGAAGAAGCTGGTCAGCTAGCCGAGGGGTTCGCGCCCCGGCTCGCCGTGCTGCACTCGTCGAGGAACTCGGTGATCAGTTTGCTGACGCGCTCCGGCGCCTCGAACATCGGGATGTGCCCCACGCCGTCGAGCTCGGTGACCTGGTGGTCGTCGGGCAGGTGGGTGGTGAAATGCCTGCTGAACCTGGGTGCGGGCACGATCCGGTCCTTTTCGCAGATCACCAGGTGCGCCGGGACGGCGTTCTCGGCCAGCTCCTGCAGGCCGTGCAGCAGCAGCGACTTGACCAGCAGCTGGAAATACGCGGGGCAGTGGGCGACGTCGTCGATGCAGCCGAGCAGCTGCTCGTGGGTGACCCCGTCGGGCCGCGCGCTGATCGCGTAGGTGGCCAGCTGCCGGCTGAACGGCAGCCGCATCACCTTCGGGCCGAACAGCCAGGCCAGGACCAGCAGCGGAATGCCGAGGATGAACTTGGCGATCACCTCGAACTTGGCTGGGCTCCAGCGCGTCCACCCGCCGGCCGGGGCGATGCCCATGACGCTGCGCGCCCGCCCGCGCCGCTCGAGTTCGAACGCGACCCAGCCGCCCAGCGAGTTGCCCACGATGTGGGCGTTGTCCCAGCCCAGCTCGTCCATCTGCTGTTCCACGTGGTCGGCCAGGACCGCCGAGGACAGGAACCAGGTGCCCGCGGGCGGTCCGCCGTTGTGGCCGGCCATCGTCGGGGCGAAGACCTCGTAGCGCCCGGTGTCGGCCAACCGCCGGGCGACGTCCTCCCACACCGCCTGTGACAGCAGGAACGGGTGCAACAACAGCACCGGCTCTCCCGAGCCGAGGTGGATCGGTGGCCGGGTCCCCGTGTTGCTGTTGATCCTCTTGCTCCCCATACCGCCGACATTAAATGCGGTACCGCCGGTACCGCAAGCGAGCGTGCGGCTGGCGCGCACTCGGCGGGTTACCGGAAAGAACCGCGTGAAAAGATCGGTGCATCATGAGCACCGCTACCGGATCCCGCCGGATCTTCTCCGGCGTGCAGCCCACTTCCGACTCGCTCCACCTGGGGAACGCGTTGGGTGCCATCACCCAGTGGGTGGCGCTGCAGGACGATCACGACCCCTTCTTCTGCGTGGTCGACCTGCACGCCATCACCATCCCGCAGGACCCCGAGGCGCTGCGCCGCCGGACCTTGGTGACGGCCGCCCAATACCTGGCGCTGGGCATCGACCCCGCCCGCAGCACGATCTTCGTGCAGAGCCACGTGCCCGCCCACTCCCAGCTCGCCTGGGTGCTGGGCTGCTTCACCGGCTTCGGGCAGGCCTCGCGGATGACGCAGTTCAAGGACAAGTCGGCCCGCCAGGGCGGCGACTCGACCACGGTGGGCCTGTTCACCTATCCGGTGCTGCAGGCCGCCGACGTCCTGGCCTACGACGCCGAACTGGTGCCGGTGGGCGAGGACCAGCGCCAGCATCTCGAGCTGGCGCGCGACGTGGCGCAGCGGTTCAACAGCCGGTTCCCCGACACGTTCGTGGTACCGGACCTGCTCATCCCGAAGGTCACCGCCAAGATCTACGACCTGCAGGACCCGACATCGAAGATGAGCAAATCCGCGGCCACCGATGCCGGATTGATCAACCTGCTCGACGAACCCGCCGCGTCGGCCAAGAAGATCCGCTCGGCCGTCACCGACAGCGAGCGCGAGATCCGCTTCGACACCGACGCCAAGCCGGGCGTGTCGAATCTGCTGAGCATCCAGTCGGCGGTCACCGGCGTCGGCATCGACAAGCTCGTCGAGGGCTACGCCGGGCGGGGTTACGGCGACCTGAAGCAGGACACCGCCGATGCGGTCGTCGCGTTCGTCGGCCCGATCAAGGCCCGCGTCGACGAATTGCTGGCCGACCCGACCGAATTGGAGGCGGTGCTGGCGGCGGGAGCGCAGCGGGCCGAGGATGTCGCCGGCAAGACCGTCCGGCGGGTCTACGACCGCCTCGGGTTTCTTCCGCAACGGGGATGAGTCCACCATGAGCCAGCCGGCGAAGGCGGGCGTCCTCGATCGGCTGCGGGCCCGGCACGCGTGGCTCGACCATGTCATCCGCGCCTACCAGCGTTTCGACGACTGCAACGGCGGGTTCTTCGCCGCCGGGCTCACCTATTACACGATCTTCGCGCTATTCCCTTTGCTGATGGTCGGTTTCGCCGCGTTCGGGTTCATCCTGGTCCGGCGGCCGGAACTGTTGAGAACGATCGACGACCACATCCGGTCCCAGGTGACCGGCGCCCTGGGAGATCAGCTGCTCGACCTGATGAACTCAGCGATCCACGCGCGGGCGTCGGTGGGTGTCATCGGCCTGGCCACGGCGCTCTGGGCCGGTCTGGGCTGGATATCGCATCTGCGCCAGGCGTTGACCGAGATGTGGTGGGACGACCGCATCGAGTCGCCGGGCTTCGTGCACAACAAGTTCTCCGACCTGTTGGCCCTGGTGGGCACGTTCGCGGTGACCATGGCGACCATCGGCCTGACCACCCTGGGCCACCAGGCGCCGATGTCGGCGTTGCTGAAATGGCTTGGTATACCGCAGCTTCTGGTGTTCGACTGGCTGATCACCGTGCTGTCGATCGTGATCTCGACGGCGGTGTCGTGGTTGCTGTTCGCCTGGATGATCGCCCGGCTGCCGCGCGAAAAGGTCAGCGTGGCCGATTCGGCGCGCGGCGCGCTGTTGGCGGCGATCGGATTCGAAGTGTTCAAACAGGTGGGCTCGATCTATCTGCGGGTGGTGCTGCGCAGCCCGGCGGGCGCCACCTTCGGTCCGGTGCTGGGTCTGATGGTGTTCGCCTACATCACCGCGTATCTCGTGCTCTTCTGCACGGCGTGGGCGGCGACGGCATCCGGTCACCCGCGCTCCCGCCACGTCGCCCCGCCCGCGCCGGTGATCATCGCCCCGCGCGTGCAATTGGACGAGGGCATCAGCACGCGTCAGACGCTGACCGCGATGGCGTTGGGAGCCGTTGGGGCGCTGACCCTCTCCCGGGTCACCCGGTGGTTGCGCTAGCCGCCCACCCGCCAACGGCCGGCCACCATGACCGCGGCCACCCGCAGATCGCCGTCCAGCACAACAAGATCGGCGGCGTAGCCGGCGCGCAGGCTGCCCACCCGGCCGAGGCCGAGCGCCCCGGCCGGTGTCGCCGAGGTCGTCTGCGCCGCGACGGCCAGCCCCGCACCGGCATTCACGGCGCGAAAGATTTGGTCCATGGTGGCGGTGCTGCCGGCGATCGTCGACGCCCCGCGCACCCGCGCCACACCGGACACGACGTCGACGGTCACCGCGCCGAGGCGAAACGTGCCGTCGCCGCGGCCGGCCGCGGCGGTGGCGTCGGTGATCAGCGCGACCCGGTCGGGCCCGGCGGCCCCGATCACCGCGCGCACGACGGCCGGGTGCACGTGCACGCCGTCGGCGATCAGCTCCACGGTGACCCCCGGGTGGCGCAGCAGGGCGAGCGCCGGCCCGGGCTCGCGGTGATGCAGCGGCGGCATCGCGTTGAACAGGTGAGTGCCGACCGTTGCGCCCAGTGCGATGGCGTGTTCGGCCTGCTCATAAGTGGCGTCCGTATGCCCCACCGCCACAACGACTCCGGCGTCGAGGAAGCGCCGGATCGCCTCGTCGGCGCCGGGCAGCTCGGGTGCCAGCGTGACCATCCGGATCGCGCCGCCGCCGGCGTCGAGCACGGCGTCGATCTCGGTGAGGTCCGGGTCGCGCAGTAGGGCGGGGTCGTGCGCCCCGCAGCGGGCCCGGCTCAGCCACGGCCCCTCCAGGTGGATGCCCGCGACGGTGCCGTGCCGGGTGGCGTCGGCGAGTGCGCGCACCCCGCAGAGCAACTCGGCGGGCGAGGCGGTCACCAGGCTGGCGAGCGTCGTGGTGGTGCCGTGCCGCAGGTGGAAATCCGCAGCGCCGGCGATCCCGTCACCGTCGGTGTAGGACGCGCCGCCGCCGCCGTGCACGTGCATGTCGACGAAGCCGGGCACCACGGTGCCGCCGGGGAATTTGGCGTCGGCCGTGCGGGGCGGGAAGCCCGCGCCGCAGGCCAGGATCGGCCCGTCGCCCGTCTCCAGCCAGCCCGGCCGGGCGACCTGCCCGTCGAGCACCATGGTGCCCGCGGCGATGACTACCATCGGCCGCCGTTCTCCCAGAAGTGCCGGATCTCCTCCAGCTGGCGTCCCTTGGTCTCCGGCGCGTAGCGGTAGACGACGACGAACGCGACCACCGCGAGGGCGGCGAATACCGCGAAAGTGCCCGCGCCGCCCAGGGAATGCAGCATGGTGAGAAACACGGCGGCGACGATCGCGTTGGCCACCAGGTTCGAGGTGAGCATGGTGCTCGATCCGATGGACCGCAGCCGGGACGGGAAGCTCTCGCTGGCGTACACCCAGCCCAGGGACCCGAACCCCATGGTGTAGCCGACGATGAACAGCAGGATGCCGGCGAAGCCGAGTGCCGCGCCGCCGATGCCCTGCCCGAACACGCCCATCAGCACGACGTCGGCGGCGATCATCATCGCGATGCCGGACAACAGGATTGGGCGCCGGCCCACCCTGTCGACGAGCAGCAGCGACGCGCCCACGGCGGCCAGCCCGGCGACCTGGACCAGGGCCGGCAGCGCCAGCAGCGCGAAGTTGCCCGTGAATCCCATCGCCTGGAATATCCGTGGGCTGTAATAGATGATCGCGTTGATGCCGGTGATCTGGATCAGGAAGCCGAGCGTGACCACGAAGGCGGTGGCCCGCGCATACGGCGGGCGCAGCATCTCCGACCAGCCGCCGCTGCCTTCGCCGAGCGCGCGGCCGATCTCGGCGAGCTCCTCGTCGACCCGGGTGTCGGGCTCCACGCGCAGCAGCGCCCGGCGCGCGTCGTCGGGCCGGCCCTTGAGCACGTACCAACGCGCCGTGTCGGGCGCCCGAATCAGTAACGGCAGCAACAATATTGCGGGCACGGTGGCCAGCCCCAGCATCCACCGCCAGCTGTGGGTGCCGGCCAGCAGGTATCCGGTCAGATAGCCGACGATGAGTCCGCTGACGATGGCCAGTTGATACGCGGTCAGCAGCGAGCCGCGCACCGCCGTCGGGGCCGACTCCGCCACGTACACCGGGACCACCACCACCGCCACGCCGAGGGTCAGGCCCAGCAGGAGCCGGGCCACCAACAGCATCGGCAGCGAGACAGAGAGCGCGCCCAGCAGGGCGAACGCCGCGTAGGCGACCAGGAGCAGCACCACCGACTTCTTGCGCCCGATCGCGTTGGCCAGCACGCCCGCACCGAGCGCCCCGGCGATCTGGCCGAGCACCACCATCGTCGTCAACAGTTCCTGTTGGCGGGTGGACAGGCCGAAGTCCTCGGTGACGTAGAGCTGCGCGCCGGCGATGATGGACAGGTCGTAGCCGTAGATGACGCCGATGCTGGCGGCGGTCAGCCCGACCGTCAGCCCCCGCGATCGGGCGGGCCGCGATCTCACCGGTGTTGCGGTCGGCGGTTCATCGAGCGTGCGACCATGATCAAACTAAACACGACGATGGCTCCGATGACGGCGACGCCCACCCGGATGGGCAGCGCGTCCGCCGAGGGGAGGAGCCCCGCGGCCTGGGCGCCATTGGCTTGCCGGTCGGCGGCGCTGTCGCGTTTGGCGGGCGCCAGCGAGGGGTCGGGCTCGATCAGGTTGCCGACCTGGGTGCCCTGCGGCGTGTTGAATCCGTAGTCCAGCAGGTGCGCCGCCTGCTCCCACGGGGCGATCGGCTGCCGGGTCCCGTGCAACAGCACCGCCATCAGGCGCCGGCCGTTGTGGTTGGCCGCGCCGACGAATGTCTGGCCGGCGTCGTCGGTGTAACCGGTCTTGCCGCCCAGGGCGCCCGGGTATTTGTAGAGCAGCTGGTTGTCGTTTTCCAACTCGTAGCCGGGGTGGTCGCCGTGGCCGGGGAAGTCGAACGTCCGCGTGGCGACGATGTCGGCAAAAGTCGGGTTCTGCCAGGCGTACCGATAGAACAGGCCGATGTCGTAGGCCGAGGTGCTCATGCCCGGCCCGTCCAGCCCGGACGGCGTCGCCACCCGGGTGTCCTTGCCGCCGAGCTTGGCGGCGAGCACGTTGATCTTCTCCACCGCCTGCTGCATGCCGCCGAGTTGCATGGCCAGCGCGTGCGCGGCGTCGTTGCCGGAGTGCATCAGCAGGCCGTGCAGCAGCTGGTTGACGGTGAACACCCCGCCCTCTTCGACGCCGACCTTGGTGCCCTCGGCGGCCGCGTCCTCGGCGGTGCCGGGCACCGACTTGTTCAGGTTGAGCGCGTTGATGGACGCCATCGCGACCAAGACCTTGATGATGCTGGCGGGGCGGTGACGGCCGTGCGGGTCCTTGGCGGCGATCACCGCGCCGCTGTCCAGGTCCGCCACCAACCAGGCGTCGGCGGAGACGTCGGTGGGCAGCGACGGCGTATCGGGGGCGGCGACGATCCCGCAGCTGGCCAGCGCCTCGCCGCCGACCGGCTTGGGGGGCACCGCCAGCGGGATCGGCGGGTCGCCGGCCTGGGGCACCTCCGACGAATCCACCGCGGGTGGGGTGTTCACCTTGAACGGGCAGTTCGCGGGCGCCGCGTTCGGTTCGGCGCCGGGCTCGGCCCTCCCGACCGGCAGGGCGGCGGGGGCGGCCAGCGTCACCGGAGCGGCGATCAGGAAAACGGCCGCTGCCAGGCACGATGCGGGGCGTAGGAAGTTCATTGCTTGTGCAGACTAGGCGATCGGCGGGCCGATTCGGGGGAGCCGCGCTGTGACTGGTGAGACGGAAGTTGCGACACCGCCGGGCGGCGGGAACGCGGGCGAGCCACTACGCTGAGCATGCCGTCGCCGTGACGGCGCCGAATCTTTCCGCCGAGCCGCGAGGGCCCCGCCATTCCCAACGATCGATTCTCGTTCCGCCGGCGGCGGGACCGCGACGCTCCGCGATCGCTGCCACAGCTGCTCAAGGAGGTCGAGAAAGCGACGCAGGTCCGCCGCTCCGGACTCGAGGGCGTGCTCGCCGAGTTGCGGCAGCATCTTGACGCCGCGTCCGACGCCGGCCTGCGGGAGGCGCTCACGTGGCTGTGCAACTCGGTATCACGCATGGCCGCCAGCCCGACGGCCGCGCATTCCCGGGAGGTTTTGGTCGCGGCCGACGCGGTGAAGCGCGCCTAAATCCGCCGAGAAGCTTCCCCGAGCACGTCGCGCAAAACGGATTCGATGGTGTCGAACTCCGCCTGACCGCTGATCAGCGGTGGTGCCACCTGCACGACGGGATCGCCGCGGTCGTCGGCGCGGCAGTACAGGCCCGCCTCGAACAGTGCGGGCGAGACGTAGCCGTGTAACAGGCGTTCGCACTCGGCGTCGCTGAACGTCTGCTTGGTCGCCTTGTCCTTGACCAGTTCGATGCCGTAGAAGTAGCCCTCGCCGCGGACGTCGCCGACGATGGGCAGGTCGTACAGCTTCTCCAGCGTGGCGCGAAAAGCGGACGCCTGTTGCCCGACCCGGTCGTTGAGGCCCTCGCGCTCGAAGATGTCGAGGTTGGCCAGCGCCACGGCTGTCGAAACCGGATGTCCGCCAAAGGTATAGCCGTGCGGAAAGACGGTGGCGCCGTCGTTGAACGGCTCGAACAGCCGCTCGCTGGCGATCATCGCGCCCAGCGGCGAGTACCCCGACGTCAGGCCCTTGGCGCAGGTGATCATGTCGGGCACGTAGCCGAAGTCGTCACAGGCGAACATCGACCCGATCCGGCCGAACGCGCAGATCACCTCGTCGGAGACCAGCAGCACGTCGTAGGAGTCGCAGATCTGGCGCACCCGTTCGAAATAGCCTGGGGGAGGGGGGATGGCACCGCCCGCGTTCTGCACCGGTTCCAGGAACACCGCGGCGACGGTCGCCGGGCCCTCGAACTCGATCGCCTCGGCGATCCGGTCGGCGGCCCATTGCCCGAACGCTTTGGGGTCGTCGGCGAACAACTCCGGCGCGCGGTAGAAGTTCGTGTTGGGTACCCGGAAGCCCCCCGGCGTCACCGGTTCGAACGGCGCCTTGTACGACGGCAGGCCGGTGATCGCCAGGGCGCCCTGGGTGGTGCCGTGGTAGGCGATCGACCGCGAAATCACTTTGTGCTTACCGGGTTTGCCGGTCAACTTGAAGTACTGCTTGGCCAGCTTCCATGCGGTCTCGACGGCCTCGGTGCCGCCGGTGGTGAAGAACACCCGGTTCAGGTCCCCCGGGGCGTAATGCGCGAGGCGCTCGGCGAGCTCGACCGCGCAGGGGTGCGCGTACCCCCACAGCGGGAAGTACGCCAGCGTGCTCGCCTGCCGCGCGGCGACGTCGGCGAGTTCGGTCCGGCCGTGGCCGACCTGCACCGTGAACAACCCGGACAGCGCGTCGAGGTAGCTCTTGCCGCGGTCGTCGAAGATGGTCACGCCGTCGCCGCGAACGATGACCGGCGGCGTGATGCCGGCCCCGTGCCGGGCGAAGTGCAGCCACAGGTGTTCTGTCATGGTGTCTGCGAGCGTAACGCTAGGTCCGCGCTAGGCTCGCGATATGACCGGGACCGAACAGGTCTCAGAATTCGAAGCCCTGCGGCCGCACCTCATGGCCGTCGCCTACCGGCTCACCGGCACGGTGGCCGACGCCGAGGACGTCGTGCAGGACGCCTGGCTGCGTTGGGACGGACAAGACGCCGACATCACCGACCTGCGGGCCTGGCTGACCACCGTGGTGAGCCGGCTGGCGCTGGACAAGTTGCGCTCGGCCGCCCGCCGGCGCGAGGCCTACACCGGCAACTGGCTGCCCGAGCCGGTGGTCACCGGCCTCGACGGCGCCGACCCGTTGTCGGCCGTGGTCTCCCGCGAGGACGCCCGGTTCGCGGCGATGGTGGTGCTGGAACGCCTGTCGCCTGATCAGCGGGTCGCGTTCGTCCTGCACGACGGGTTCGCGGTGCCCTTCGCCGAGGTGGCGGGCGTGCTGGGCACCAGCGACGCCGGCGCCCGGCAGCTGGCCTCGCGGGCCCGCAAGGCGGTTGCGGCCCAACCGCCACCCAAGCCAGACCCGTCGCACGACGAGGTGGTCGGCCGGCTGATGGCCGCCATGGCCGCCGGCGATCTGGACGCCGTGGTCTCGCTGCTCCATCCCGACGTCACGTTCACCGGCGATTCGAATGGCAAGGCGCCCACGGCCGTTCAGGTCATCCGCGGCCCGGACAAGGTGGTCCGGTTCATGCTGGGCCTGGCGCAGCGCTACGGACCGGCGATGTTCACCTCGTATCAGCTGGGGCTGGTCAACGGCGAACTCGGCATCTACACCGCGGGCTGTCCCGCTTCCGGCGGATACCGGGAAATGCTGCCGCGAATCACGGCGCTGACCGTGCGCGACGGAAAGGTCTGTGCGCTATGGGATATCGCCAACCCGGACAAGTTCACCGGCTCTCCGCTGCGGCCTCGCTAGCCCACGGCACGCGGCAGGCGTCGCCGGAGTTGAAGCCCTGTTCGGTGATGCCCAGCGCCGTGTTCATCCGGGCCCGCATGTTCTCCACGCCGATCTGGTACGTCAGCTCGATCACCCCGGCGTCGCCGAATCGGGCCCGCAGGTCGGCGACCTGCTCGTCGGTGACGGTGTGCGGATCGGTGGTCATCGCATCGGCGTAGCGGATGGCGGCGCGTTCGTCTTCGGTGAATGCCGTTGAGGTGGCGTAGTTGTCGATCTCCTCGAGTCGCTCGACGTCGAGGCCGTCCAGGCGCTGCAGCATGGACCCGAAGTCGACGCACCAGGAGCAGCCGATGCTGCGCGCGGTCCACAACACCGCGAGCTCGCGCACGCCGACCGGCAGCCGCGTGGACGCCCGGTCGATCATCGTCTCGTGCACGGCACCGGCGACCATCAGCTTGCGATGGTGGGCGGCCACGGTGAACGGTTCGGGAACCTGACCGTAGCGCCGCTTGGCGATCCGATACATCACGCGGGTCAGCAGTCCGGCGCGCCGGGGGGATAAGGGCTCGATGCGGGTTTTCTGTGTCATACCCCTAAGACGAGACGGGCCGGACAAGTGTGACGGGCGGAATGCGCCTCGTCCGCCGCGGGAGAGTCGTAGCATGCGGCTAGCCACTCGACATCGATGATCAGTGGTTGGCGATGGGGAGCCGACGATGACCGCGCTGTTCAGCCCATGGTGGCGCGCCGATCAATACGACTGGCTCTCCGGTTACCTCGCCTCGCGCCGCCTCAGCGGCGCCACCCGGGCCGTGATGGCATCCATCGCCGCGTCGATGGTGCTGTGCCTTCTGGCGCTGCTCGCCGGCTCCGATGGTCCCCGCGGGCCGGTCCCGGTGGCGATGATGTGGGTTGCCGTCGCCGGCGGGGTGGCGGGCGTTGCGCTGTGGGTATGGCGCTGGCCCACGCGCCGGCAGTCGGTCGCCTTCGCCATGACGTGCAACACCGCCACCGCCCTGGCGTGCCTGGCGCACCCGAACCCGCTGGCCGCCCTGATCGGCTGCATCGCGTTCGCGACGTTCGGTGCCTACATGGCGTTCTTCCACACCACGGGGTTCGTGCTGTACAACTTCGCCGTCGCCGCCGCCGTCGGCTCCTGGGAGGCGTTGTCGCTGGCCCGAACCGGCCACCCGAGCCTGGCCGGGGTGGACCTGTGGCTGGTGATCGAGGTGAACATCGCCCTACCGCTGGCGATCCGGATCTTGGTGCGCGCCCTGTCGGGAGACCTGCTGACCGCGGACCGCGACCCGTTGACCGGGCTGCTCAACAGGCGCGCATTCCAGCACGAGGCGCTGGGGATGATCGTGGCGCGCCGGGGCATCGACTCCCACCTGGTGGTCATGCTGATCGATCTCGACAACTTCAAAGGCCTCAACGACAGGTGTGGCCACGCCGCCGGCGACCACGCGCTTGTCCAGGTCGCGCAGGCGCTGTTGGCCGCGGCGGACGACCAGGCGGTGGTGGCGCGAAGCGGTGGTGAGGAATTTCTGTTGGCCGGCACGTCCGCGGGCTGCAACGCCGAGTCGTTGGCCGCGCGGATGTGCCGGGCGATCGCGGCCTCGACCGCGGGGGTCACCGCCAGCATCGGCACCGCGTGCGCCCGCCTGGACGACACCGCCGTCGAACCGCAGGTTCTTCTGGCCGAGTTGATCACGGCCGCCGACGCGGCGATGTACCAGGCCAAACAGTTGGGCGGCAACCGATGTAGTCATCACGAGCTCTGTTGACCCGTGCGCATGGTCAGCGCGTGAACATCAGCGCGCGCTTGACCTCCTGGATCGCCTTGGTGATCTGGATGCCGCGCGGGCAGCACTCGGTGCAGTTGAACGTGGTGCGGCAGCGCCATACGCCGTCCACCTCGTTGAGGATGTCGAGGCGCTCGGCGGCGGCCTCGTCGCGGCTGTCGAAGATGAACCGGTGCGCGTTGACGATCGCCGCCGGGCCGTAGTAGCTGCCCTCGTGCCAGAACACCGGGCAGCTGGTGGTGCAGGCCGCGCACAGGATGCACTTGGTGGTGTCGTCGTAGCGGGCGCGGTCGGTGGGGCTCTGAATGCGTTCCCGCGTGGGCGGATTGCCGCTGGTGACCAGGTACGGCTTGACCGCGCGGTAGGCGTCGAAGAACGGCTCCATGTCGACGATCAAGTCCTTTTCCACCGGCAGGCCGCGGATCGGTTCGACCGTGATGGTGAGTTGCTTGCCGGGCTTCTCGGGCAGCAGGTCACGCATCAGCACCTTGCAGGCCAGCCGGTTGACGCCGTTGATGCGCATGGCGTCCGAACCGCACACCCCGTGGGCGCACGAACGCCGGAAGGTCAGCGTCCCGTCCAGGTAGCTCTTGATGTAGATCAGCAGGTTGAGCAGCCGGTCGCTGGGGAGGCATGGAACCCGAAAGCTTTGCCAGCCACCGGTTTCCGCGAAGGCGTCGGGGTTGTCGGGGTTGAACCGGGCGATCTTCAACGTCACCAGCACCGCGCCCTCGGGGATGGGTGGGAGTGGCGGCTCGACGCGGGGCGCCTCTTCTTGCTCCAAGGCGTCGCCTTTGGTCATCAGTACTTCCGTTCCTTGGGCTCGTAGCGGGTCTGCACGACGGGCTTGAAGTCCAGCGCGATGTCGCTCAGCAGATCGGTGCCCTGTTTGTAGGCCATGGTGTGGCGCATGTAGTTGACGTCGTCGCGGTTCGGGTAGTCCTCCCGGGCGTGCCCGCCGCGGGATTCCTTGCGGTTCAGCGCGCCCACCACCGTGACCTCGGCCAGTTCCAGCAGGAAGCCCAGCTCGATGGCTTCCAGCAGGTCGCTGTTGTAGCGTTTCCCCTTGTCGTGGACGGTGATTCGGGAGTATCGCTCCTTGAGCGCGTGGATGTCGGTCAGCGCCTGCTTCAGCGTCTCCTCGGTGCGGAACACCGCGGCGTTGTTGTCCATCGACTGCTGCAGCGCGCCGCGGATGTCGGCCACGCGTTCGTTGCCGTGCTCGCTCAAGATGTCGCCCACCCAGCCGACCACCATCGCCTCGGGATTCGGTGGCATGTCGACGAAGTCGTGCCCGCGCGCGTAGTTGACCGCGGCGATGCCGGCGCGGCGGCCGAAGACGTTGATGTCCAGCAGCGAGTTGGTGCCCAGCCGGTTGGCGCCGTGCACCGACACGCACGCGCACTCGCCGGCCGCGTACAGGCCCGGCACCGTGGAGGTGTTGTCCCGCAACACCTGCCCGGTGACGGTGGTGGGGATGCCGCCCATCACGTAGTGACACGTCGGGTAGACCGGAACCAACTCGTGCACCGGGTCGACGCCCAGGTAGGTGCGGGCGAACTCGGTGATGTCGGGCAGCTTGGCCTCGAGCACGTCCTCGCCGAGGTGGCGCACGTCGATGTAGACGTAGTCCTTGTGCGGGCCGGCGCCGCGGCCCTCCAAGACTTCCAGCACCATCGAGCGGGCCACGATGTCGCGCGGTGCCAGGTCGACGATGGTCGGGGCGTAACGCTCCATGAAACGCTCGCCCTCGCCGTTGAGCAGGCGGCCTCCCTCGCCGCGCACGGCCTCGGAGATCAGGATGCCCAGCCCGGCCAGGCCGGTCGGGTGGAACTGGTGAAACTCCATGTCCTCCAACGGAAGTCCCTTGCGGAATACGATGCCGATGCCGTCGCCGGTGAGGGTGTGCGCGTTGGAGGTGGTCTTGTACATCCGGCCCGAACCGCCGGTGGCGATCACCACGGCCTTGGCGTGGAAGACATGGATCTCGCCCGTCGCGAGCTCGTAGGCCACCACCCCGGTGGCCACCGGTCCGCTCGGCGTCTCGGTGAGCACCAGGTCCAGCGCGTAGAACTCGTTGAAGAACTGCACGTCGTGCTTGACGCAGTTCTGGTACAGCGTCTGCAGGATCATGTGGCCGGTGCGGTCGGCGGCGTAGCACGCCCGGCGCACCGGGGCCTTGCCGTGTTCGCGGGTGTGCCCGCCGAAGCGGCGCTGGTCGATGCGGCCCTCGGGGGTGCGGTTGAACGGCATCCCCATCTTCTCCAGGTCGAGCACCGCGTCGATGGCTTCCTTGCACATGATCTCCACCGCGTCCTGGTCGGCGAGGTAATCGCCGCCCTTGACGGTGTCGAACGTGTGCCATTCCCAGTTGTCGTCCTCGACGTTGGCCAGCGCCGCGCACATCCCGCCCTGGGCGGCGCCGGTGTGGCTGCGGGTCGGGTACAGCTTGGTCAACACCGCGGTCCGGACCCGCGGGCCGGCTTCCACCGCCGCGCGCATGCCCGCGCCGCCGGCGCCGACGATGACGACGTCGTACCGGTGTTGCTGGATCACCTCGTCTAGCCTCCGATATTCGGGTCGAATGTCACCAGCACGTAGGTGCCCAGCACCAACGTGAACCCCATCGACAACAGCAGCAGGCTGTTGAGCCAGAACCGGGTGCTGTCCTTGCGGCTGTAGTCGTCGATGATCACCCGCAGGCCGTTGCCGCCGTGCAGCTGCGCCAGCCACAACAGCGCCAGATCCCAGAACTGCCAGAACGGCGAGGCCCAGCGCTGCGCCACGTAGTTGAAGTCGATGCGGTAAACGCCGTCGTCCCACATCAGCATGATGAACAGGTGCCCGACCGCCAAGACGATGAGCGCGACGCCGGAGAACCGCATGAACAGCCACGCGAACTTCTCGAAATTGGGGATGCCGGCCCGGCGCCGCGGCGAGCGCGGGTTGTCCAGGCTGGCCGGCCGGTCGTGGCTGCGCTGCCGCACCGGGGCCACCTGACCCCGGCCGAGCTGCAGGTCGGGGGAGCTCATCGCAGGTGCTCCCAGATGTGGATGCCCGTCACCACGCCGGCCGGCACCATGAGCAGCAGGAAGACGATGCCGACGATCCAGAACATCATCTTCTGATAGCGGGGGCCCTCGGACCAGAAGTCGATGAGGATGACCCGGATCCCGTTCAGGCCGTGGAATGCCACCGCGGCCACCAGCCCGTACTCCATCATGCCGACCACCGGGGTCTGATAATCGTGGATCACCGCGTTGTAGGTCTGGGGGCTCACCCGCAGCATCGCGGCGTCCAGCACGTGGACGAACAGGAAGAAGAAGATCGTCGCGCCGCTGATGCGATGCAGCACCCACGACCACATGCCCGGGTCGCCCCGATACAGCGTCCGGGGCGGTCGCCGCTTGCGCGCGGGCGCAGATTCTTTTGCCGGATCCGCGGTTGTCGCCTGTGTGGTCACCCAGTCCTCACCGCCTTCTGACATCGGAGGGCAGTTCAGCCTAACCCGGCCGAAGGACGCCCAGCGCCAAACAGTCCGCCAAGCCAAGCGTCGTGCCAGAGTTAGGGTGGCAGTCGCACGAGCCCGTCGGTGAACGGGGTTTTGAACGAGGTTGGGTATGCCTGATGTCGACTGGAACGCGCTGCGCCGCAAGGCAATCGGTGCCGCAGCGGGGGCCTATGCGCCGTACTCCCGATTCCCGGTGGGAGCGGCCGCGCTGGTCGACGACGGGCGCGTGGTCACCGGCTGCAATGTGGAGAACGTCTCATATGGCCTTGGTCTCTGTGCCGAATGCGGTGTGGTGTGCGCCCTACACACCAGCGGCGGCGGCCGGCTGGTCGCGCTGGCCTGTGTCGACGGGCGGGGATCCCCGCTGATGCCGTGCGGGCGGTGCCGCCAGCTGCTGCTGGAGCACGGAGGCCCCGAGCTGCTGATCGACCATCCGGACGGCCCCCGTCGCCTCGGTGACCTACTGCCCGACGCGTTCACCGCCGACCTGCCGCGGGAACCCCGTTGACCGACTTGAACTTCGACGCGCCGACGGTGATCCGCACCAAGCGCGACGGCGGCCGGCTGTCCGACGCCGCCATCGAGTGGGTGGTCGACGCGTACACCCATGGCCGGGTCGCCGAGGAACAGATGTCGGCGCTGCTGATGGCGATCTACCTGCGCGGCATGGACCCCGGCGAGACCGCCAGCTGGACGGCGGCGATGCTGGCCTCCGGGGAACGGCTCGACTTCAGCGACCTGGGCAGGTCCACCGTGGACAAGCACTCCACCGGGGGAGTCGGCGACAAGATCACCCTGCCGCTGGTGGCCGTCGTCGCGGCCTGCGGCGCGGCGGTGCCGCAGGCGTCGGGGCGGGGGCTCGGGCATACCGGCGGCACGCTGGACAAGCTCGAGTCCATCGCCGGGTTCACCGCCACGCTGTCCAACCGGCGGGTGCGCGACCAACTTCGCGATGTCGGCGCGGCCATCTTCGCCGCCGGGGAGTTGGCACCGGCCGACGCCAAGCTGTACGCGCTGCGCGACGTCACCGCCACGGTCGAGTCGCTGCCGCTGATCGCCAGCTCGGTGATGAGCAAGAAGCTGGCCGAGGGGGCGGGTGCGCTGGTGCTCGACGTGAAGGTCGGCTCCGGGGCGCTGCTGAGCTCCCCGCAGCGCTGCCGCGAACTGGCCCACACCATGGTGGGCCTGGGCGCCGCGCACGGGGTGCCCACCCACGCGCTGTTGACCGACATGAACGCCCCCCTCGGCGCGACGGTCGGGAACGCCGTGGAGGTTGCCGAGTCGCTGGATGTGCTGGCCGGCGGTGGCCCGCCCGACGTGGTGGCGCTGACGTTGCGGCTGGCCGCCGAGATGCTCGAGCTGGCCGGGCTCGACGCCCGCGACCCCGCCGACACGCTGCGCGACGGCACCGCGATGGACCGATTCCGCCGGCTGATCGCCGCCCAGGGCGGCGATTTGTCGGTTCCGTTGCCGATCGGTGCGCATTCCGACACCGTGACCGCCGCCCGGGGCGGCACAATGGGCGATATCGACGCGATGGCAGTGGGGCTGGCGGCATGGCGGCTCGGCGCGGGCAGGTCCCGTCCGGGCGAACGGGTGCAGGCCGGCGCCGGCATCCGGATCCACCGCCGCCCCGGCGAACCGGTCTCGGCCGGCGCGCCGCTGTTCACCCTCTACACCGACACCCCGGAGCGCTTCGGCGCCGCGCTGGCCGAGTTGGACGGCGGCTACAGCGTCGGCGACACACCGCCGCCCCCGCGGCCGCTGATCATCGACCGGATCGTCACGTGACCACGCCCCTGGGCCTCGAGCAGATCAAGAAGGCGCCCAAGGCGCTGCTGCACGATCACCTCGACGGGGGGCTGCGCCCCTCGACCGTGGTGGAGATCGCCGAGCAGACCGGATACGACGGGTTGCCCACCACCGACGTCGACGAGCTGGCCACCTGGTTTCGCACGCAGTCGCACAGCGGCTCGCTGGAGCGCTACCTGGAGCCGTTCTCACACACCGTGGCGGTGATGCAGACGCCCGACGCGCTGCACCGGGTCGCCTACGAATGCGTCGAAGACCTGGCCGCCGACTCCGTCGTCTACGCCGAGATCCGGTTCGCGCCCGAGTTGCACATCGACCGGGGGCTGTCCTTCGACGCGATCGTCGACGCGGTGCTGGCGGGCTTCGCCGACGGTGAGAAGGCCTGCGCCGCCGCGGGCCGGCCGATCGTGGTGCGGCTGCTGGTCACCGCCATGCGCCACGCCGCGGTGTCCCGGGAGATCGCCGCGCTGGCTATTCGGTTCCGGGACAAGGGAGTTGTCGGGTTCGATATCGCCGGCGCCGAGGCGGGCAACCCGCCGACGCGGCACCTGGACGCCTTCGAGTACATGCGAGACCACAACGCGCGCTTCACCATTCACGCGGGCGAGGCGTTCGGCCTGCCCTCCATCCACGAGGCGATCGCGTTCTGCGGCGCCGACCGCCTGGGTCACGGGGTGCGCATCGTCGACGACATCGACGTCCTGGGCGACGGCGAAGTGCGATTGGGCAGGCTGGCGGCCATCTTGCGGGACAAGCGAATTCCGCTCGAGCTGTGTCCCAGTTCCAACGTGCAAACCGGTGCCGTGAAAAGCATCGCCGACCATCCGTTCGACCTGCTGGCCCGCGCGCGGTTCCGGGTCACCGTCAACACGGACAACCGGCTGATGAGCGATACCTCGATGAGCCGCGAAATGCACCGGCTGGTAAAGGCTTTCGGCTACGGGTGGAGCGACCTGGAGCGGTTCACCATCAACGCGATGAAGTCGGCGTTCCTTCCGTTCGACGAGCGGCTGGCGATCATCGACGACGTCATCAAGCCGCGCTACGCCGTGTTGATCGCAGTCTGACGCCGCTCGCCCGAAAAGCGGGCAAGCGGCGCAGCTTTCGGTTCAGCGGGTGAGCCGCGTGCCGGTGCGGCGACCCGTCAGCGCCTCGTAGAGGGCGATGAGGACGACGGCGGCGCCGACTCCGATGAAGAACGGAATCCACGCGATACCACCGTTGGCGTTGTGGTATCCGAACTGGCTGGCGACCGCCGAACCGATCAGGCCGCCTACGGCGCCGATCACGACGGTCATGATCGTGCCGACGTTCTGCTTGCCCGGCATCACCAGACGGGCGACGACACCGATGATCGCCCCCACGATGATGGCGAGGATGATGGATCCGACCATTTCAGCTCCTGTCATAACGGCTCCCGGGGTGGGCGCCATCTCGAGGAGGATTTCCCCGAAAAGACGGACTTCTAACACAATTGGGGCGAGGGTCAGCTCAGGTCGGCGGCGAGTCCGATGGCGCGCACCGTGCCGGCCAGGTGCGTCTGCACCGCGCGCAGCGCTCGCGGGGCTTCGCCGTCACGCAGCGCCTCGGCGATCTCGCGGTGCTCATCCAGGATCGTCCTCACCCGGTCGGGGTCGCGGAGCGCCGACTCGCCGATCATCCGCATCTGCCGATCCCGCAGCGACGCATAGAAACCCGCCAAGATGACGTTCCCCGACTCGGCCAGCGTCGCGGCATGGAAGGCGCGGTCGGCGTCGAGGAATTCGGGCCAATCGGCGCGGTCGACGGCGGCGCGCTGTCGTCCGAGCTCGGCCGACATCCGCTCGAAGACCGCGGCGCACGCCGCCGGGCCGCGGCCCACCACCTTCGTCGCGGCGAACTGCTCGAGCACCAGTCGCGCCTCCATGACCGATCGGACCTCGTCGGATGACACGGGGACGACCAGCGCGCCGCGTTGGGGGTACAGCCGCAGCAGACCCTCGGCCTCCAGCCGCAGGAACGCCTCGCGCACCGGCGTGCGGGACATCCCCAGCGCCGTGGCGACGTCGCCCTCGCTGATCAGCTCCCCGCCGGGGAACGCACCGGTCAGCACCTGCGTCTTGACGTAGTCCAGCGCGCGGTCCTTGGCCGTGCCCGGCCGCGGGTCGATCGTTGCCACTGCAACCTTCCCCGTAGCTAAGTCGTATCTCAGGCAGTCGACCGTACACCAAGCGAAACCGATCGCAGCTGGTCTTGACGCTTAGATACAAGATAGATACATTAAGGATGTAAGACGTACCCCAAGCTTAAGGACCCTTCGCCATGTCCACTCTGGAAACGAACCAGTCGCTGGTCCCCAACCTGGATCCGACGATTCCCGCACCGATGATCAACGTCGCCGAGTACGGCTTCGAGGGCCGCTTCGAAGACTGGGCCGACGACGCGTGCTACTTCGAATACTCCAAAGCCGCCAATCCCATCGGGTCCGGACTCGCGCCGCAGGTTCCGATTACCCGCTTTGACCCGGAGATCTACGTCGATCAGCCGACCGGAATCTTCCCCCTCGACCTGTCGAAGGAACTTGGCATCAACACCGGTGCGGCGACCAGCCCCGCGCTGTTGGCCAACTTCGTGCGCATTCGCGGCGGCGAGCAGATCGACGCCAGCCCCAACGCCACCTCCCAGCTGTACTACGTCCTGTACGGGCGTGGCTTCGCGGCGGTCAACGGCCACCTCGTCGAGTTCGAGAAGGGCGACTTCCTGACGCTGCCCGCCGGCACCAACACCGTGTTCTACGCCGCCGCCGAAACGGCGATGTACTGGGTGCACGACGAGCCGCTGCTGCGTTACCTCGGGGCCGAAGCGACCCAGCCGCGCTTCCGTGCGACGAAGTTCTGCCGTGCGGATGCGGTGGCCAAGCTGGAAGAGATCGCGTCGCAGCCCGGCGCCAACGAGAAGAGCCGGGTCAGCGTCCTGCTCGCCAACGCCAACCAGGAGCAGACGCTGACCATCACCCACGTGCTGTGGGCGATGTTCGGCGTGCTTCCGGCCAATCAGGTGCAGCGCCCGCACCGGCATCAATCGGTCGCCCTCGACCTGATCCTCGACGCGCCGGAAAGCGGCTGCTACACCCTGTTGGGGACCCGCCTCGACGAGAACGGCGACATTGTCAACCCCATCCGGGTCGAGTGGCAGGCGGGCGGCGCCTTCACCACGCCGCCCGGAATGTGGCACGCCCACTACAACGAGACCGATCGGCCCGCCCACCTGATTCCCATTCAGGACGCCGGTCTGCAGACCCATCTGCGCAGCCTGGACATCAAGTTCACGCAGCGCCGCGACCTCGTCGTGGGGTGACCGCCCGGTAGGCGCGGTGCAGCGCCGACGTTCGGCGCATAGTGTGGCTGGACATGAAGTTGCCCCTGCTGGGCCCCGTCTCGGTCACCGGCTTCCAGAACGCGTGGTTCTTCCTGTTCTTGCTCGCCGTTCTGCTGGTCCTGGGCATCTACGTCGTGCTGCAGTTCGCTCGCCGCCGGCGCGTGCTGCGCTTTGCCAACATGGAGGTGCTGGAGCGGGTCGCGCCGGCGCACCCCAGCCGGTGGCGCCACGTGCCGACGATCCTGCTGGCGACCTCGCTGGTGCTGCTGACCACCGCGATGGCCGGGCCGACCTCCGATGTGCGGATCCCGCTGAACCGGGCGGTCGTCATGCTGGTGATCGACGTGTCGGAGTCCATGCGGGCCACCGACGTCCCGCCCAACCGGCTCAAGGCCGCCGAGGAGGCGGCCGCCCAGTTCGCCACCCAGCTGACCCCGGGCAT
>NZ_LZJM01000095.1:0-1106 GCF_001667665.1 Mycobacterium sp. E342 | reverse complement strand
ATCGAAACCAAGTCGGGGACCACGCGCTGCCAGATCAACAAGGACACCGTCGGCTGCGAGGCGCCGTTCACCAACTCCCCGCTGCAAGACGGCGAACACGCCAACGGTGTGAGCGTGGACTCGGGCGGCAAGGTGCAGTGGGTGCTGGGCAACCTGGGTGCCATCCCGACCGTCCAGATCGACTACAAGACCTACAACGCCGCGGGCTGGACGATCGTCGCGACCGCCGACGGCACCCGGTTCACCAACGACCGCACCGGCCACGGCATGTTCGTCAGCCTCGACAAGGTCAACACCTTCTGACGCTGTGAAATCGCCTGCACCCGGCGGCTCGCCGGCTTTGGACACCACCTGCACCGCGGATCTGCGCCAGCTCCGGTCAAACCGTCTCGCGCGGCGCAAGGTGAAGTGACCGCCGGGCCAGGAACACTAATCTTGTCGCCAGGCCGGAAGGGGTGGCGATGCTCGGCGGTAGCGGTGTGCACAGTGCCGCCGACCCGCCATGGTTGCTGATGGCCGCGCCGCCCGGCCCAACCGAGAATCGGTGACGATTCAATGGAACTGCGCTACCTCAGCATCCCGGCGCTGATCGCCGCAGCCGGGGGTGACCCGTGGGCGGTCAACCAGAGTCTGCAGGCCGGTAGCCCGTCGCAAATCTCCAATCTGGCCAGTGCTTTTCACGCCGCGGGCCGCTCCACCGCCGAGGCCGACCACGCCTTCCAGCTGGCCCTCAACCGCTTCAACGCGGCGTGGAACCACCAGAACGGCGACCACCCCATCAACGATGCCGCCGAAGTGCAGCGGGTGGCGAAATCCCTGGGGGCGCAGTCGATGCAGCTGCCCAAGATCGGGGCGGACCTGGAAAACATCGCCGCCTCGTTGGCCGAGGCGCAACGAACCGCGGCCGGGCAGATCGCGTCGCTGGAAGGCCAGCTGCAAAACCTCGACGACCTGATCGCCGAGGCCGACGAGATGGAAGACGACGCCGGCACGACCGCGGCCGACATCAACGCACTCGACGCGTTCATCGCCCAATGCGAACGCGACGCGATCGGCGATACCAAAGCCGCGCTGAGCCAGTTGCAGGCAACGCGCGACGGCTACTC
>NZ_LZJM01000094.1:0-719 GCF_001667665.1 Mycobacterium sp. E342 | reverse complement strand
CTGATGCCCTTGCGGAAGAAGTTCTCACAGCCGGTCAGGTAGTGCATGTACTTGTTGTAGACCTCTTCGGACTGGATGGCGATGGCCTGCTCGCGATTGGCCTCGAGGGCGGCCGCCCAGGTCTCCAGGGTCCTCGCGTAGTGCAGCTGCAGCGAGTGGACCCTGGTCAGCTCGAAGCCCGCCGTGACCGCGTACTCGCCGACGGTCTGCGGTGTCGGCAGCCACCCGCCGGGGAAGATCTCGGTCAAGATGAACTGCGAGAAGTGCACGATCTCGTGGGTCAGCTTCATGCCCCGCGCCCGGGCGTCTTTGAAGGACGGGCGAACGATGGTGTGCAACAACATCACCCCGTCGGACGGCAGCGCTTGGTAGGCCATCTTGAAGAAGCGCCCGTAGCGCTGGCGGCCGAAATGCTCGAAGGCGCCGATCGAGACGATGCGGTCGACGGGCTCGTGGAACTTCTCCCACCCCTCCAACAGCACCCGCCGGGTGCGGGGCGTGTCCATCTGGTCGAACGTCTTCTGCACGTGCTCGGCCTGGTTCTCCGACAATGTCAGGCCCACGACGTTCACGTCGTACTTCTCGATGGCCCGCCGCATGGTGGCGCCCCAGCCGCAGCCGATGTCGAGCAGCGTCATCCCCGGCTCGAGCTTCAACTTGCCCAGCGCAAGGTCGATCTTGGCCAGCTGCGCCTCTTCCAGGGTCATGTCGTCGCGCTC
>NZ_LZJM01000093.1:0-874 GCF_001667665.1 Mycobacterium sp. E342 | reverse complement strand
CTGGACAAAATCTCGGCGAAGATACCCCGATAGACCCGGGAGAATCGGAATACTTTGTGCAGGATCCGGGAGGAGTACCATGACAGGACTGCTGAGGTTTTAACAACCGTACCTCGTTGACTTTTAGGACCTCACCCCTTATCGGTTCAGCTCGATTGGAATCTCACTCATGTCGAAATTGACACGTTTGGCCGCAGGAGCAGCGATCGCCGGAGCGCTCACCGCGGTATCCGGCGGCCTGGGCGACACGGTGGCGCGCTCCGATCCGTCTCTTCCATGTCCGCAGATCGCGCGTTGCGACCCCGGCTGGGGCGGAGAACCGCTGGCCACACCCGATAGTCCCGCAGCTGTCAGCTCGCCCTCGGGCGGCCAAGCGATGGCCACGCCCGCTAGTCCCGGATCCTGCACAAAGTATTCCGATTCTCCCGGGTCTATCGGGGTATCTTCTCCGACATCTTGTCCAGAATTGTCGCGGTGGCCGGAGCGCCATTGCCGTATTGGCACACCTGCGCAGTGATGATCACATTGTTCTTCGCGCGCGCCACGTTGGGGCAGACCCAGCCGGTGATCTGCCCGTCCTCTAGTTCCGTTCCCGTCCACCGCACTCCCGTATCGGTCGCGTCGGTCTTCTGGAATCTCCATCGATATTTGCCGCTCAGGTGGATGACGGCATTGCTGCAGGCGTCGAGACGCTTGGCAAAAGCGTTGCCAAGCAACACCGTCGCTGCTTTGGAATCGACGACCGTCGCAACGGCTTGACGGACCGCATGCTCGTACGTGTCCTTGTCCTCTTTGTAGAGATTGCTCCGCCACGCGGTGTAAGCCACCCCCACCGAGTACGTGTCTGGCGCGATCAGCGGTTCGCACTCTGGGT
>NZ_LZJM01000092.1:0-845 GCF_001667665.1 Mycobacterium sp. E342 | reverse complement strand
ATCTCGTGCGTCCACTCACCGGCATCGATCACCGCCCAGCCGAACTCGACCCCCTCAACCGGCACCACCTGCTGGTGAGGGATCCCATCAACCGTGGGGAACACCGTGCGCAGGCTTTCATGGCGGGCCACCACATCGGTCAGCGCGGCCGCCAGGGCCTCCACGTCGAGTGGCCCCGTCAGGCGCACCGCGATGGGCATGTTGTAAACCGCAGACCGGCCCAGTAACTGGTCGATAAACCACAACCGGGATTGGGCAAACGACAACGGCACCACCGCGGGCCGCTGCTGGGCCGTCAGCGGGGCCAGCCCACCCCCGGCGTTGGCGTGGATGCGGGGTGCTAGCTGGGCGATGGTGGGCGCCTCAAACACCGCCCGCACCGACAAGTCAGCATCCAAAGAATTGTTGATGGCGGCGATCAGCCGCATCGCCGACAACGAATCCCCACCCAACTCGAAAAACGAGTCCTCCACCCCCACCCGCTCCAGCCCAAGGACTTGCGCATAAATGCCCGCCAACATCTCCTCGGCCAGACTGGCCGGGGCGCGATAAGGAGCACCGGTGTAGTCGGGGGCGGGTAGGGCGCGGGTGTCGAGCTTGCCATTGACCGTCAACGGCAGAGCGTCGAGCACCACAATCGCGGCCGGCACCATATAGGCGGGCAGCCGATCCGCGAGCTGGCTGCGGATCGCGACCGGATCCACGATCCCCGAACCGGATTGCGTGACATAGCCGATCAGGCGCTTATCGCCGGGGTGGTCCTCGCGGGCAATCACCACCGCCTGATCCACCCCATCCACATTGGCCAGGGCGGTGCGGATTTCACCCAATTCGATGCGATACCC
>NZ_LZJM01000091.1:0-1049 GCF_001667665.1 Mycobacterium sp. E342 | reverse complement strand
GCACGCTCAACATCTGGGCGGCGAACCTGGAGGCCAACCGCCAACGGGCGGTCGAGATCCAGTCCGAAGAGGTCTACAACAAGTACATGCACTACCTGACCGGCTGTGAGAACTTCTTCCGCAAGGGCATCAGCAATGTCGGGCAGTTCACCCTCGTGAAGTAGGTCGCGAGGGGCTGGGGTCCGCTACTTTTCCAACGTGAACTGGTCGACGTCGGTGTAACCCTGGCGGAACAGCTTCGCGCACCCGGTCAGGTACTTCATGTAGCGGTCGTAGACCTCTTGGGACTGGATGGCGATGGCCTGCTCGCGATTGGCCTCGAGGGCGGCCGCCCAGATGTTGAGCGTGCGCTCGTAGTGCTCCTGCAGCAATTGGACCTGCTGCACGGAGAACCCCGCTTCGCCGGCGAACCTGAAGATGTCTTCCTGCGCCGGTAATTGTCCGCCCGGGAAGATTTCAGTGCCAATGAACCGCGCGAATCGAAGGTCGTTCATCGTGATGGAGACGCCGCGTTCGTACTGCTGCTTCTGGGTGTAGGTCAAAATGGTATGCAATAACATGCGGCCGTCGTCGGGAAGAATGTTGTAGGAACGTTCGAAGAACGCGGCGTACCGCTCCATCTTGAAAGCCTCGAAGGCGCCGATGGTGACAATTCGGTCGACCTTGTCCTCGAACTCTTCCCAGCCCTGCAGCCGCACCTCGACGGTGCGGTTCGTGCCCAATCCAGCCAGCTTCGCCTTGCTGTATTCAAACTGGTTGCGGCTCAGCGTGATTCCGATGACATTGACGTCAAATTTCTCCACGGCCCGCTTCATCGCCCCGCCCCAGCCGCAGCCGATGTCCAGCAGCGTCATCCCGGGCTCGAGGTTCAGTTTTCCCAGCGCAAGGTCGAACTTGGCGATTTGGGCATCTTCGAGGCTCATATCTTCATGCGCGAAATATGCGCACGTGTAGGCCATCGTCGGGTCTAGAAACAAGCGGAAGAAGTCGTCGGACAAGTCGTAGTGGGCTTGCACGTTTCCAAAATGCGGCGTGAGCTGCACGGACAT
>NZ_LZJM01000090.1:0-3391 GCF_001667665.1 Mycobacterium sp. E342 | reverse complement strand
CGGCGTTCGACCAAATCGCCGCCGCAGTGCCCCTTGCCGCCCGCCGGGCGGCCGAAGCCGCCGCCGGAGAGGACAAACCCTGATGGCCGAGCAGACCCGGGTCCACGTCGTGCGTCACGGCGAGGTGCACAACCCCAGCGGCGTCCTGTACGGCCGGCTGCCCGGCTTCCACCTGTCCGACCGGGGCCGTGACCAGGCGGCCGCGGTCGCCGACGCCCTGGCCGGCCGGGACATCGTCGCGGTGGTCGCCTCCCCGCTGCAGCGGGCCCAGGAAACCGCCGCGCCCATCGCCGCCAAGCACGGCGTCGCCGTGGACACCGACCCCGACCTGATCGAATCGGCCAACTTTTTCGAGGGCCGCCGCGTCGGCCCGGGCGACGGCGCCTGGCGCGACCCCCGGTTCTGGTGGCAGCTGCGCAACCCGTTCACCCCGTCGTGGGGCGAGCCGTACGCCGAGATCGCGGCGCGGATGAGCACGGCGGTGGACAAGGCCCGCGCCCGCGGAGCCGGCAGTGAGGTGGTGTGCGTCAGCCATCAACTGCCGGTGTGGACGCTGCGGCTGCACCTGACCGGCAAGCGGTTGTGGCACGACCCGCGGCGCCGGGAGTGCGGGCTGTGCTCGATCACCACGCTGGTGTACCAGGGCGACCGGCTCGTCGACGTCGAGTACGCCGAACCGGCGGCGTTTTGATCATCCGGCGGCTGGCGATGGCCGGGGTCGTGCTGACGACCCTGGCCACCGGCTGTTCTTCCGGTCGCGACGCCGTGGCCCAGGGCGGCACCTTCGAATTCGTTTCGCCCGGCGGGAAGACGGACATCTACTACAACCCGCCGTCGGGCCGCGGCCGCCCCGGTCCGCTGTCCGGGCCCGACCTGGCCGACCCGGCCCACCCGCTGTCGCTGGACGATCCGATCTTCGCCGGCCGCGTCGTCGTCATCAACATCTGGGGGCAGTGGTGCGGCCCCTGCCGGGCCGAGGTCAGCCAACTGCAGCAGGTGTACGACGCCACCCGCGACGCCGGGGTGTCTTTTGTGGGCATCGACGTGCGCGACAGCAACCGGCAGGCGGCGCTGGACTTCGTCAACGACCGCCACGTCACCTTCCCCTCCATCTACGACCCGGCGATGCGCACCCTGATCGCGTTCGGCGGCAAGTACCCGACCACCGTCATCCCGTCGACGCTCGTGCTGGACCGCCAGCACCGGGTCGCGGCCGTGTTCCTGCGCGAACTGCTGGCCGCCGACCTGCAGCCCGTGGTGCAGAAGGTGGCCCACGAGTGACCGGATTCACCCAGATCGCCGCCGCCGGGCCGCTCCTGGTGGCCCTCGGCGTGTGCCTGCTGGCGGGTCTGGTGTCATTCGCCTCGCCCTGCGTGGTGCCGCTGGTGCCGGGCTACCTGTCCTACCTGGCGGCCGTCGTCGGCGTGGACGAGCAGCCGCCCCCGGGCGCCGTCAAGGCCCCGCCGTCGGCGCGGTGGCGGGTCGCGGGCTCGGCGGCGCTGTTCGTCGCGGGCTTCACCACGGTGTTCGTCCTGGGCACCGTGGCCGTCCTCGGAATGACGACGACGCTCATCACCAACCAGCTGCTGCTGCAGCGGGCCGGCGGCGTACTGACGATCGTCATGGGCCTGGCCTTCGTCGGCCTCATCCCGGCCCTGCAGCGCCAGGCCAGGTTCAGCCCGCGGCAGCTCACCACCGTCGCCGGCGCGCCGCTGCTGGGCGCGGTGTTCGCCTTGGGCTGGACCCCGTGCCTGGGGCCGACGCTGGCCGGCGTGATCACCGTGGCCTCGGCCACCGACGGCGCGAGCGTGGCCCGCGGAATCGTGCTGGTGATCGCGTACTGCCTGGGCCTGGGCATCCCGTTCGTGTTGCTGGCCCTCGGTTCGGCGGGCGCCGTGGGGGCGCTGGGCTGGCTGCGCCGCCACACCCGGGCCATCCAGATCTTCGGCGGCGCGCTGCTGATCACGGTCGGTGCCCTGCTGGTGACCGGGGTGTGGAACGACTTCATCTCCTGGCTGCGCGACGCGTTCGTGTCCGACGTGAGGCTGCCGATTTGAGGCGCGCACTCGCCTGGGGGCGCAACACCTGGCGCGCGTTGACCTCGATGGGCACCGCGCTGGTGCTGCTGTTCCTGCTCGCGCTGGGCGCGATTCCCGGTGCGCTGCTGCCGCAGCGCAGCCTCAACGCCGGCAAGGTCGACGACTACCTGAAGGCGCACCCCGTGATCGGGCCGTGGCTGGACCGGCTGCAGGCGTTCAACGTGTTCTCCAGCTTCTGGTTCACCGCCGTCTACGTGCTGTTGTTCGTCTCGCTGGTCGGCTGCCTGACCCCGCGTATGATCGAGCACGCCCGCAGCCTGCGGGCCGTCCCGGTGGCCGCCCCGCGGAACCTGGCCCGGCTGCCCAAGCACGCCAGCGCCCAGATCCACGCCGACGCCGACGAGCTCAACGCCCTGGCCAACACGATCACCGGCCGGCTCCGGGGTTGGCGCACGGCCATCCGGCACGAGGGCGAAGTCGTCGAGGTGTCCGCCGAGAAGGGGTATCTGCGCGAGTTCGGCAACATTGTGTTCCACTTCTCGCTGCTGGGCCTGCTGGTCGCGGTGGCCGTCGGCAAGCTGTTCGGCTACGAGGGCAACGTCATCGTCATCGCCGACTCCGGCCCGGGCTTCTGCTCGGCCTCGCCTGCCGCGTTCGACTCGTTCCGCGCCGGCAACACCGTCGACGGCACGTCGCTGAACCCGATCTGCATCCGCGTCAACGACTTTCAGGCCCACTACCTGCCGTCGGGGCAGGCCACGTCGTTCGCCGCCGACATCGACTACCAGGCGGGCCGCGACCTGGCGGCCAACAGCTGGCGGCACTACCTCCTGGAGGTCAACCACCCGCTGCGCGTCGGCGGTGACCGGGTGTACCTGCAGGGCCACGGCTACGCGCCCACGTTCACCGTGACCTTCCCGGGCGGGCAGACGCGCACGTCGACCGTGCAATGGCGGCCCGACAACCCGCAGACGCTGCTCAGCTCGGGGGTGGTGCGCATCGACCCGCCCTCCGGCAGCTACCCCGGCGCCGTCGAGCGCCGCCAGCACGAGATCGCCATCCAGGGCCTGCTCGCGCCGACCGAGCAGCTCGACGGGACGCTGTTGTCGTCGCGCTTCCCGGCGCTCAACGCCCCCGCCGTGGCCGTCGACATCTACCGGGGCGACACCGGGCTGGACACCGGGCGGCCGCAATCGCTGTTCACGCTGGATCCGCGGCTGATCCAGCAGGGCCGGCTGACCAGGGAGAAGCGGGTCAATCTGCGCGCGGGGCAGGAGGTGCGCATCGACCAGGGTCCGGCGGCGGGCACCGTCGTCCGCTTCGACGGCGCGGTGCCGTTCGTCAACCTGCAG
>NZ_LZJM01000089.1:0-33084 GCF_001667665.1 Mycobacterium sp. E342 | reverse complement strand
CCAGGACGCGGTGGTGACCACCTCGGCGTTCCACTTCTTCGACCAGCCGGCGGCGTTGCGCGAATTCCACCGCGTCGAGGGCACCGTCGTCGAATGGCAACTGTTCAGCCGGACCGCGCAGCCACTGCACTCGGTCCGTCCTGGCGCGGGCGCGGGCGAGCATGCCGTCTGACATGTCGACACCGAAGATCTCGTCGGGCTGGAGCTCTCGGGCGATCCGATCACTGAGTATGCCGGTGCCACAGGCGATATCGGCGATCTTGCGGGCCCGATGAGCGCGTAGCTGCGCAATCACCTCATCGTGCGGCGGGCGGTAAACCCACCGCTGAAGGAACGGCAGATCGTACGCCGGGGCCAGAAAACTCCACAGCCGCGTGACCGTGTCGTTGAGCCCCCGCCGGCTCGGTGCCGTCATTTGCCCAGTACGGAGCTGTAGTAGATGGTGTCGGCGACCGACACCGAGTCGTTGGTTTGCGGAATCGCGGCGAGCCCGCTGTCGACCAACAGCTCGCTCATCTTGGTGCCGACCGTCTGCCAGCCCAGGTTCTTCAGATACTCGGCAACGTCGTTGCGCTCGCCCTCGAAACCCAGCTCCTCCCAATCCAACTCGAAGCCATGGTCGCGCCACTTGGCGGTGGCCCTGCGCATCATCTCCCGCGCCTTCTCGACGTCCTGTTGCGGCCGGTCCGGGATGGCTTCGACGGCCAGCCTGCTGCCCTCGGCGCTGCGCGCGGAGATGTTGTCGAGCAAGCGATCCTGCGCATCCGGCGGCAAGTACCCGAAAAGGCCCTCCGCAATCCAGGCGGTCGGGCGGCTCTTGTCAAACCCCGCGTCCACCAACGCTTTCGGCCAATCGCGTCGCAGGTCAATCGCGACCGTGCGCAGGTCGGCCCGCGGGGTGGCGCCCAGCTTTGCCAGTGTCGTGGTCTTGAATTCGACCACCTCCGGCTGGTCGATCTCGAACACCGTCATGCCGGCCGGCCACGACAACCGGTACGCGCGCGCGTCCAGGCCGGACGCCAGGATGACGGCCTGACGGATCCCCGCCTGCGCCGCCTCGTGAAAGAACGTGTCGAAGAACCGGGTACGGGCGGCCATGGCCGCGGGCATGTGCTCGAGTTTCCACCCGGAGTCGTGGTCGTCGACGTCGTCGGCGTCGAGGTCACCGTCGATCCACCGCGTGAAGAAGTCCACGCCGACGGCGCGAACCAGCGGCTCGGCGAACCGGTCCTCGATCAGCGGGCTGTCGGCCTTGGTGGCGATCGCCCGGGCCGCGGCCACCATGGTGGCCGTCGCGCCGACGCTGGTGGCCAAGTCCCACGAGTCGTTGTCTGTGCGTGGCATGCGCCTGTTCCCCCTCGGAGTGAAGCGATACTTAGCCACTATAACGACCGCGAGGGCCTGTTGGTTCCCGCGTGTTTCGCGGCAGGTCGCCGCGCCTGGGTTTGGTGTCCTACCGGGGGCCAGGGCCGCCGGGGCCACCGGGTCCGCCCGGACCGCCGGGTCCACCCGGACCGCCAGGACCGCCAGGACCGCCCGGACCGTTCACGGCGGGGACCGCGGGAACGCATTGATGCAAGTCCGCGCTCCACACGAACCCTTCAGCGCAATTGGGGTCGGCGCGGACGATCGCCGGCGCCGAAACCGCAACTACCGGCAATGCCGTCAAGGCGAGCGCGAAGGCGCCGAAGGCCCAAACCCGCAGCAGGTGCTTCATCGCCGCAATGCTCATACCGATGATTTTGCGCCAGGCGGCGCGCCGGCGGCGCTGTTATTCGGCAACCAGTTCGAAGACGGGGATGACCCGATCCGTGGGCTCCTGGCACTCGCCGAACCCCGGCGCGCGCTCGACGACGATCCGGTACACGGAATCGTGCTCGTCGCGCGGCAATTCGCGCACGGTCGCTCAAACTGTCCGCCCACCTTGCCGCCGTTGCGGCGGAACTCTTCGATGCGCTCGTTGAATTCGCGCTCGGATCGCATCGCATCGTCGGCCACCATCGCCATCCTGGCATGGGAATCCGGCGGCGACCGACCCCACGGTTGATCGCCGCCGAATTCGGGTATCACCTGGCAATCCCATCGGGGGGGATCCGCTTCCGTTGCGACGAAGTGAGCACAAGATGGTCGGCTGGCTGGACAGGCTGCAGCGACGAAACCGCGCCGCGGGCGTGGTGATCGCCGTCGTTTACAAATACCTCGACGACCAAGGCGGATATCTGGCCGCGTTGGTCACCTACTACGGCTTCGTGTCGCTGTTCCCCCTGCTCTTGCTGTTGACTACGGGCCTCGGGCTGATCCTCGCAGGGCGCCCCGATCTGCAGCAACAGGTGCTGCACAGCACCTTGAGCCAATTCCCCGTCATCGGCAGCCAGTTGCATGAGCCCGCAGGTCTCAGTGGAGGGACCGTCGCCGTGGTCGTCGGCATCGCGGGGGCGCTTTACGGGGGCCTGGGCGTCGGTCAGGCCGTCCAGAATGCGATGGACTCGGTATGGGCCGTACCGAGGAACAAGCGTCCCGATCCGATCCGCTCCCGCGCGCGCAGCCTGCTTCTCTTATTGGTGCTCGGCTCGGCGGCCCTGGCCGCCACCGCCCTGTCCGCAGCCGGCCAGGCAACCGGAGCGCTGGGGATATTCGGCAAGATCGGCGTCGCACTTGTCGCCGTGGGGATCAACGCGCTGATCTGCCTGGTGGCGTTTCGGGTGACCACCGCCCGGGGTCTCACCTATCGCCAGGTATTGCCCGGAGCGCTTGCGGCAGCAGTGATCTGGCAGGTATTCCAGTGGGGCGGAGCCGGCTACATCCGGCACACGGTGAAGACGGCCAGCGCCACCAACAGCGTCTTCGCCTTGGTGCTGGGATTGTTGGCCTTCCTGTTCCTCGTCTCGTCAACACTGGTTTTGTGCGCCGAGATCAACGTCGTCCTCGTGGAACGGCTTTACCCACGCGCCTTGCTCACGCCGTTCACCGATGACGCTGAACTCACACCGGCCGACCGCAAGACCTATACCAAGAAGGCAAAAGCCGAGCAGGTCAAGGGCTTTCAACGCGTCAGCGTCAGGTTCGGCGACCTCGCCCGCAAGGCGAGCCGGCCCCGGACTCCGACTCCGCCGACCGTCCGGAGCCGGCCCGCCGGCTAGTCAGGTGCCGCGGCCCGTCTGCTGCTGTAGCTCGTCGATGAGCTCCGACGCCTGGGCCTTGGTCATGTCGTCCGGCACCTCGCGCCCGGCCTCTTGGGCCAAGGTATGCAGGTAGCTGCGCTGGGGACCGGTCATCGGCTCGTCGCCGGTCACCCACTGGGACGTGTCCTTCTCGGGATTCTCGCCCGGCGCCTGTCGCGTGTCGTCAATCATCGTCTTCCACCTCCGCGAGGGGGATAACCATCGCACGTACGTTCGAAACACGGCTTGACAGTGGCGAGCGTCGCAGCCAGGACCCTTCGCATTTTGGAAGAATCGATGCCATGTCGCGTTCCTTCGACATCTTGATCGAGTCGCCGGTGAGCGTGGAGCAGATCCACGCAACGTTCGGCCGCGAGGACTACTGGCTGGCCCGCCTTCGGGTCAGCAATGCTCCCACGACCCTGGATTCACTGGTCGTCGACGCCGACGGCACGGTGGCGGTTCGCGCCACCCAGCACGTGTCCCGCCAACTATTGCCCACGCTGATCGCCAAAGCCGTCCCCGGCGAGCTCAAGATCGTTCACAGCGAGACGTGGCGACCAAGCGGGGACGGCGAGGTCCGCGGGCAGATCAGCGTGGTGACCTCAGGCGGCGTCGGATCCGGCCGTGCGGAAGCCTGGATGGCGCCGACGGACGACGGCACGCGACTGCGGTTCGCCGTCCAGGTAGCCGTGAAAATCCCGTTGGTCGGCCGCAAGCTCGAGAAGTCGATGCAAGCCGATCTGGCTGAGAGCATTCCGGCGCTGCAGCGCTTCACCACGACCTGGATCGCCGAAAATCCTTAAGACCTGAGAGGCTCGTCAGCCGTCCGCCGCGGGCGAGGCGGGCTCGACGGCGACGAGTTCCGTGAGTCCGCTGATGGTGAGGATGGGCATCAGGATCGGGTGGGCGATCAGGTGGATGTGGTTGGCGTGGGTGAACAAGGCGTTGATGGCGGCGCTGTCCAAGTACTCGACACCGCTGAGGTCGACCGTGAGCGGGCCACCCCCGGCGGCCTGGCCGCTGGCGGCGGTGAGGGCTTGAACGAAGGCATCGATGTTGCTCAGGTCGATCTCCCCCGCGGCGACCAACATCAGTTCCCCGTCGTTGCGGCGCGCGGTGTCGAGGGTGAGCGACGTGGGCATCATGTGATCCTCGCGGATAGACGGACCGTGGTTCCGGCGGCGTCGGGGTCGATGGTGACGTCGTGCATGAGCCCCCGCATCAGGGCGATACCCCGGCCCCGATGGGGATAGTTGGCCGGCTGCGGGGGCTTCCACGTGCCGGTGTCGGTGATCGTCAACTGCACTTGGTCCACCAGTGCGGTCGCGCCGAGACTGATCGTGCCCTCGGGTTTGTCGCGATGACCGTGCTCGATGGCGTTGGCGACGGCTTCGCCCGCGGCGACGAGCACGTTCATCGCCTGTTCTGGATCCAGCCGGGTGCGGGTTAGCCAGTGGCGCAATGCCGTTCGGGCTGGGGCGAGGTGGCTGACGTCGGCGGGGAAAGTCAGCTCCAGTGGCGCGGGATGGCGATAGAGCAGCAGGACGACGTCGTCCTGATAGCCGCCGTCCGGCGCCAGACCGGACATGATGTCGTTCGCCAAGTCGTCGAGCGTGGAACCCCGCCCATCCTGCACCAGCGTGGCGGCGCGGGAGATGCCCTGCCCCAGTGCGGTGCGGCGGCGTTCGACCAACCCGTCGGTGTAGAGCACAAGGGTCGCCCGCGCCGGCAGGATCACCCGCCCCTCGGGGCGGGACCAGTCCGCTCGCACTCCCAACGCGATGGTGTGGCCATCGTCGAGCATCTGCGTGGTGCCGTCCGCGTGGACCAGGATGGGCGGCGGGTGCCCGGCGCTGGAGTAGACCAGCTCACCCGTCTCGGGGTTGAGCACCGCGCAGACGGCGGTGGTGCATTGGGCGCCCGGCAACCGCGCCGCGAAGCGATCCATCCCGGCCAAAGCGGCGCCCGGGCTTGGGTTTTCGAACAGCAGCGCCCGGCAGGCGCTGCGCACCTGGCCCATCACGGTGGCGGCGGCCAGGCCGTGCCCGACGCAGTCGCCGACGACCATCGCGATGCGCCCGTCGTCCAGGTCGACGATGTCGTACCAGTCGCCGCCGACCTGTAGGGGCCGACTGGCGGCCTGGTAGCGCACCGCGAAGCCGTGCGGCAGATCGGCGGGGCCCAGGATCGCGTGCTGCAGCGCCAGCGCGGTTTCGCGCTGCTGGTCGACCTGATGGACCCGCTGCAGGCCCTGGCCCAGGCGGCCCGCGAGGACCGTGAGCAGAGTCTGGTCCTCGAGGGTGAACGCCCGCCGCTCGGCCAGATCGATCCAAACGACGAGCACGCCTTCGGGATGCTGCAGCGCGATGCCCGCCGTCCCGGCGTCCCCGGTGCTGGGGGTGAGGAGGTCGCCGTCGCGCAGTGAGCTGAGGATCTGTTGGGTGGCCGGCGACAGGTCGTCCCACTGCGCGGGCTCGCCTACCGATACGACTTGCGGTGTCGCGTAAGCGTTTTCGTTCGAGGAGCTGTGAGTTGGGAAGGTGACGGCCACGACGCGGCGGGCCCGCCACAGTCGGCGCAACTCCTCGGCCGCGGCGTTGATCGCCTCGTCGACGGTGTCCGCTTGCGCGAGTTCCTGGTTGAGCGCGTGTTCGCGACCCGCCGCCAGCGCCAGGGCGATGGCCGCGTGCCGAGCGAAGTCGCTGACCAGTTCGAGGTAGTCGCTGCCGAACGGGGACTGCTGCGGGTCGCGGGCGACGGCGATGACGCCGAGCACCGCGCCGTCGGCGATCAGCGGCATGACGATCGCGGAGCGTTCGCCGACGTCGGTGAATCCCTCGATCGGGTACTGGAAGGACTCGGTGATCAACGGCAGGCCCCGCCGCGCGACACCGCCCGTGGTGGAGCCGTCCATCGGCACCTGGCGACCGATCACCTCGGAGGAGTACCGCCCGGCCGTCGCGGCGACGACGAGGGTGTTGACCTCTTCGGCGGGCAGGTCGGGCTCCTTGGGAACGAGCAGGATCGCCTGCTCGGCGTCGGCCAACTCCAGCGCCCGGTTCACGATCAGCTGCAATGGCCCGGTCTGCGGGTCGCCGGACAGCAGCGCGGTCGTGATCTCGCGGCTGGCCTTCGTCCACTTGGCCGACTCACGTTCCCGCTCGAACAGCCGCGCGTTGTCGATGGCCGCCGCGGCCGCGATCGCCAGCGCCCGCACGGCGGCGGCCTGGGAGTCGGTGAAGACCCGGCCGGGGCGATCGTCGACCAGGTAGAGGCTTCCGAAGTCGGCGGCCCGCACGGTGATCGGCAGCCCGAGGAGCGCCCGCATCGGCGGATTGTGGGCTTGCAGCTCGCCGGCCTGCGGATGGGCACTCACGTCGTCGAGGCGCAGACCGTCGCCCACCGGCAATTCGCCGAGTTGCCGCGCCGTTTGCTCGTCGATGCCGGCGCGGACGAAGGAGCCCAGGGTGCCGTCGGCGGCGCGGATCCCGAGCACCGCATAGCGGGATCCGGTCAGCTCTATCGCCCCCTTGACGATGCGATGCAGCGTCACGTCCAGGTCGAGATCGGAACCGACTTCGCTGATGACCCGCACCAGTTGTTCCATCTGGTCGCGAGCCGCCACCAGCTCGTCGAGTTGCTCGTGTATCTGGCTCACCAGCTCGCGCCGGCCCTGCCAGGTGAACGCCGATCCACCCCCTTCGTTGCCCATGGATACAAACCTAACCGTTCATCTGAGCGATCCCTACCGGCGGCGGCGATCTTCAAGGCCGGACATGGGGGGTTTACTCGATCTTGACCAGGCTTTGAATCTCCCACCGACGATGGCCGCTATGAGTATTGCCCCACACCTTGAGCCGCTCTATCTACTGGCGGACAGTCAGCTGCTGTTCTGGAGGCGGCAGGGCCGACTGCTCCTCGAAGAAGCCGTCGAGCGGTTGGCCGGGGCCACACCGCCGAGCGCGGCCTACCTCGGCGCCTCCAACGGGGACCGCCCGGAGTTCTACGACATCTTCGAGGCGGCGGTGGAGGCCGTCGGGATCGCCGACCGCCGCATGATCGACTCGTCGTTCGACCGCGCCGACCGCGCCTTCCTCGAGGGCGCGCAACTGATCGTCCTCGCGGGCGGTGACGTGCGACTCGGCTGGGACACGTTCGAGAAAACCGGCATGAGGGACGTCATCCTGGACCGGTATGCCCGCGGGGCGGTCCTGGTGGGCATCTCGGCGGGCGCTGTCCAGCTCGGGCGTTACGGGATGGTCGAGGCACCGGAATCCCCCGAGCCGGGGCTATTCGACGTGTTCGGTCTGGTACCCCTGGTCGTCGACGCGCACGACGAGCGAGCCGGGTGGGCACGGCTGGCGCGGACCATCGAATCGCTGGGCGGAGCGGCCGCCGGGCTCGGGATCCCCTCGGGCGGCGGAGTCATCGCGCATACGGACGGCACCATCGAGGCCCTGCGCCGGCCGGCCCACAAACTCGTCTTCGACGGCGTTCGCGTCGTGCGCTCACTCGTGAACGCCGAATAGGCAATTTGCTGACGGTTGGCCGTCGCAGTAGTGACTTTCGGCCCGAGCAATGACCCTCGCTGCGTGTCCAGAGTTAACACCATGCCAATTGCAGCTCGACTCAGCTTGAAGCGGGCGGCAACCGACATCGGTCCCGGCAAGGTACATCGCCGGATAAAGGAGCCAGTCATGTTCCTCGCATCTCTGTTCACCCGCCGGCTCCTGGTCGGGGCGATCGGCGCCGGCGCGCTCAGCGGCACCCTGCTATGTGCGACCGCGGGGACCGCCGTTGCCGAGCCGCCGCCCCGGCCCCCCAACTGCACGGCAGCCGACATGGCCGGCGTTGCGGCCGGCGTGGCCGCGGCGCTCTCGACCTACCTCTACACCCATCCGGACCTCAACGGGTTCTACACCGGCCTGCAGGATCAGCCCAAAGATCAGATTCGGGAAGACGTGCAGCAGTACTTCAACGCCAACCCGCAGGAGCAGTCCGATCTCGAGAACATTCGCCAACCCCTGGCTGACATCAGGCAACGCTGCCAGTGGACACCGCTACTCGGGCAAGTCGGCGCGACTCCCTGACTGTCGGCCATGCGAGCATGCCCCGCGAGCGCCCTCGATTCGCCGCCGGTGTGCGTAAACGCAGCCGTGATGGGAAGGAGATCCCGATGAACGTGCGGTCTTGGACTGCAGGGGCGCTGGCGGTGTTGGCCTTTGCCGCCGTTCCTGAGATCTATGCCGTCGTGCAGCCCGCCGGCGTGGCGAACGCGGACGTCTGCGCAAGCGTCGGCAGGCGTGTTTCCGTGAGCGGGTGCACCAACATCGCCGATACGGTCAACGCCAATGTGACGCCGCCGGACGCGTATGCGCCGCTGCCGCAAGACTTCCCACCACCGCCGCCACCGCCGCCGCCGGTCAACGTCTGTGTGGGAGGCGGTCGGCGGATTCATGTGAGCGGCTGCTTCTGAGGCTGCGGTCGGTGCGACGATCACCGGGTGGATGCGGAGCCCCGGCCTCGTGGTGGGCGGTGCGCTGCCAGCACGTCGGCGTTCGCCAGCGTCTGCCCCTGTGCGGCGAGCGTCGAAGCCCGGTTGGCGTGGGCGATTGCTTCGGCGGCGTTGCTTGCCTCCTTGGCTTGCGCCGCCGCGAAATGCCTTCTCGCCTCGTCGACTCGGGCCAGCGTCCCGGCGCCGACGCTGTCGTGATGCCGGGTGACGTAGTCCGAGATTTGGCGCAACCGGGTGTCCGCGGTGGACAACGCCTCCCCCACCGAATCGCCCACGCTTACCTGGGTATCGCCAGGGTCGACCCGCCGCGTAACACGCCGACGGCGGCGCACTCGATAGAACACGAGAAACAGCACGACGATCAACACCAGCACGCCGAGGCCGATCGCGATCGGCACCCACATCGGCTTTGAGGTGCTCGCCGCCTTGTTCAACCCGTCTGCCGCGGCGACCGCTGCACCACTCCAGTCTTTGACGGCCACTGCGGGTTCAATCTGGTTGCTGCGCAGACTGTTCAGCTCGTCCGGCGTGACGCCCGCCGTATTGGGCGGCACCGAAAACGCGTACAGCTTCGTGTTGGTGGCCACCGCCAGCAGCACGTCGTGGTCGCCCAACCCGCTGGCGCCGCGGGTTCGCTCGGCCCAGTTATCGGGTTTGAACCTGGAGAAGTTGTCGACGTAGACCACCCACAGCTGAATATGCCGATGGCGGTAAAGCCGGTCGATCGCCGCATTGACCGCCGCCCGACCGGGATCCGTCAGCGCCCCGACGCCGTCGGTGACGTGGTCCATGAGCTTGGACGGTGGTTGCGCGCCGGCGGGGGCCGGCGCCAACAGGCCGGTCATGAGGATCGCCAGGACTGCACCGATCAGGCGAGCAACGCGCATAGGGGTAATTTAACCGGCGATTCCTGGCGGGGCGGAGACCGCCGCTAGGCCAAAGCGATCGGGATGAGGAAAACTCATTCCGCGGCGGCGGCGTCGAGGTAGAACCACCGGCCGGCGCGGCGCTCGAAACGACTGCGCTCGTGCAGGCTTCCCGCACGGCCCGCGGACTCGAACCGGGCCGTGAACTCCACCTCACCGAAATCGTCGTCCGGCCCGCCCTCGCGCAGTTCGATCACGTTCAGGCCGGTCCACCTGATACGCGGGTCGATCGTCACGTCGGCCGGGCGGGTGCGCGGGTGCCATGTGCGGAACAGATAGTCGGCGTGACCGTAGGCGAACGCCGAGTAGCGCGATCGCATCAGTTCCTCAGCCGAACCGGCTTGCGACTCGCCATCGTGAAGCGGTCCGCAACACGCGCGATAGGTGGCACCGCTGCCGCAGGGACACGGTTCGTTCACGCCAACAGCTTGTCAGATACCTGTGGGTTGCTAGGTGTGGACTTTCCAGCCCGCCAGCGGGGTGGGCGCGGCCGGAGCGTTGGGGTCGAGGAATTCGACGTAAACGTCGCCCTGGGCGACGCTGGCGTCGTAGGCGAGAAATCCGTGAGCGGTCTGGCCGTTGGCGACGCTTCCCGAGCGCAGGGGCGGCGTCTTGTTGATCTTCTGGTAGTCAATCGCGGATGAGGCGCCTTGGACGTCCCGGTACGGGTCTTGCCGCCACGGGGACGACGCGGCTGTCACTGAGGTCTGGCTGTAACTGAAGGGTGTATCGGATTTGCCGACGATGGTGAACTCGATGACGTTGCAGCCCCCGCCGCTGAGGGAGCAGCCGGATGAGACCCAGCTCGCGTTGTTGAGGGTGACGTCCGCGGTCGCGGTGTTGTACTCCGTGACGTGGATCGTGGTGCCGGCTTTCCCGGTCGGAAACGGCGACTGCTGGGGTGTCGGATCAGCGGCGCCGAGGGGCGCCGTCACGCAAGCGGTTGCCGCAAGCAATGCCGCGACCGCTGCGCTCGCAGGAGTCGATATGGCCACCCGCAGACGATAGCGCGTCGATCGAATGGACCACTCGACCGAGGAACCAGTGGGCACGTCGTCCGTGCGTGGTCACGGCTCGGGTCGCCACCTGAGCGGCACCTGACTCGGGAACCAGCCCTCGAAAATCTCATTAGGCGCCGGGCTGTAGGGCTTGGGATGCCACGCCTTGGGAACATCGCCACCATCTGAGTCGAACCAGAAAAACGGGACCTCGGCGAGCCAGACCTCGAAGAACATCCCCAGCAGGTCCCGGGCCAGGTGCGACGCCGGACACCGGTGCGGGCCTCCGCCGAAACTCCAATGCCGTTGCGGGCCATTCAGTTTGATGTTGTGCCCGGACATGTCGTCAGCCTCGTCGCGATGAACCAGTCCGACACACAGATGGACGGGCGATCCGGCCGGGATGGTCGTTTCTCCGATTGTCACGCTCCGAGTCGTTCTTCGTGAAACAGTCTTCGCCCCGCCATCCAGCCGCAGCAGCTCCTCGATAAACCTGCGTTGCCGGTCTGGGTTTTCGCGTAGCTCCCGCTGCAGCATCGGCCTCCGCGCCAGCACCGCCAGACCGGCCTTGATAGCGAACGACGTGAATACCAGACCGCGGAGCACCGCGCCAATGATGCCCAGTACTTCTTCGTCGGTGAGCGGTTCGGTGGCGAGGCGGCTGATCACGTCGGGGCCGCCGAGCGGTGCTCGACGGATCGTCCCGACGAGCTTGGGGTTGACAGCGTCGATAGGGGTGTCCGTCGGCAGCCCACAGACCGTGACGAATGCTGCGCGCCACACCACCTCGGCGACGCCCGCCCCGTCGCAGCGGTCTAGTTTCGTCGCCACGGCGTCGACGCATTTTTCGATGATCCCGCGCACGGGACTCAGCATTTCGCGCGAATTGACCGGATTGAACAACAGGTCGACCATGATTTCCCGGTACGGCCCGAACGGCGGGTTGCCGGGCATCAGTTCGCCTTGGCGGCTGGCGAAGAGGTCCCCATCACGGACCGCGGCGAGGACGTCGTCGCGCCGCCACAGCACGTAGGTGCCGTCCGGTTCCTGCAGCACTCGTCGACCCGCGCGCTGGGCGGCGGCCAGCCACTCTCGATAACCCGCGGCCGCCTCTTCGTCGGACCGCATGGCGTCCTCGACGGCGGAGGCCGCCTCGCCACCGGACCCGGTCACCGCGCACCACCTTTCACATCGCCGCGTCAGCGCCGCCACCTGCGACGTCGAAGGCGTCAGTCTATCGCCGGGAATGCTGGCAGCGCCCCCGCGCGGAACTCAGGTGTGGACCTTCCAGCCCGCGAGCGGGGTGGGCGACGAATTCGGGGCTACAGCCCCGAAGGTACGACCTTGCCGTTGACCGTTACCTGGACCTGGTCGGTCTTCGGGTTGTACGTGATTTGGCCGTGTTCGAAGTTGGACACGAGCGCATCGCCGACGGTGTTGGCGTCGCTGGTCGGGAAGCCCAGCGGGCCCGCCGACCCGTTCTCACCGGTGATCGCGGGTACGCCGGACGGGTCGCGTGGAACGTTCCAGGCCTCCCGGATCTTGCCCAGCGTGATGCAGGCGGGCGTGCCGGCATCGCCGTTCTTCGCGGTGATCACGCCGCCTTGAAACTGCTGGAACACCAGCCCGCTCGGTCGGGTGCCCGCGTTGTGGTCACCCGTCAGGGGCTTGCCGAGAGCGTCCTTCTGACTCTGGGTTGCCGACGCGTACTTCGCGGCGATCGGTCCGGTCAGCGTCACCTCCACCCCGCGCTCCCCGGCGAGCTTCACTTCGGTGGGCGGCGCGGGCGATTGAGGTGTCGAGGTAGCGCTGACCCCGCCCCGCTGCGACGCCGACGGGCTCGCGCTTTTGGTATCGGTGCAGCCCACGGCGATCAGCGCGACGGCGGCCAGGCCAACGACTCCCGCGCGGCGGTATGCGATCGTTCTCATCGGCGTCCTCTCGCGTCATGTAGTGGCGCAGTCGGCCACGGTCGTTATGGCTGCGAACGAAGTTACAGCGCGGGCACGGCGAGCATTCCGTGGGCGGCGCACACACCGGTAGTGGGGCGAGCCATCGGAGAAAAGGCCGGCAGAGTTCGTACCGCTTCAGTTGATCAGCAGGGCGACACCGGTATCGGTGACCTCGACGTCAACGCAGGAGAGATCGCCCACGACGACGTCGGCGTCTGCCAGTTCGGTCGCGCGGTGCGTGGTGGTGACGGCAAGCACCTGCGCCCCCGCGGCCCGCCCAGCGCCGACTCCCGCGGGCGCGTCCTCCACGACCACGCACTCGCGGGCGTCGAGGCCCAGCGCGGCAGCCGCTTTGAGGTAGCTCTCGGGGTTGGGCTTGCCGTCCGCGACATCCTCGGCACCGATCAGCAGCTTCGGAGCGGGGAGCCGCGCCGCTGCCAGTCGGGCGGCCATCAACGAGCGCGGCCCCGAAGTGACTGCGGCCCAGTGACCATGCGGGAGGGCATCAAGCAGTCGGCGTGCGCCCGGTAGCGCCACGACGCCGTCGAGATCGGCCAACTCTTGCAGAGCGAGCAGCCGGGCCGTCGCAGCGACGCGGTCGTGTGGTGCGACGAACTGCGCGACGGTGTCCTCGGTCCGCCTGCCATGACACACCTTGAGCACCTCCTGGTAGTCGACGCCGTACTCGTCGGCCCAGGTGCCCCAGGGCCGTTCGACGGTGGCGGTCGAGTCGACCAGGGTGCCGTCGATGTCGAACAAGATCCTCTTGCCACGCAGCACCGCCATAGGCCGCACTCTAACGGGGGCTGCGCCCGCGCACTGGTGGGATGTGTCTCTGCCCACATTTACCCCGTGGAATGCACTGGCTCACAGGGCACTTCACTGAGCTGCCGCGTCGGCGCCGGAGGCCCGGTTTGGGCGGGAGCGCTACGCGTCCGCGATCGTTTGCCCTCACGACGCTTTTCGACAGTGTCCGACGCGCCGGGGTCGAGGCTGCAGGTTCGTCAGTGGTCAGAACCGCACGTCACACGGGCTTTCGCTCGGCGGCCGACGTGACGCGACACGGCCGCGCCCTTGAGCTGGCCGTCTTTGCCTTACGCGGGTTGAACATCGATGTAAAGGCGAATCGGAGCAATTTAACGGCGCTTTCGCCAAATATCCCTACTCGCAATGCACTGATACCATGCGTTCAGTCAATTGCTTTGGCCTCCGCCTGCCGCTACCCAACGACGCCGCGCCAGGCGTTTGAAGCGTGCGTGACGGAAGGATTGTTGGTGCCGACAGCCACCACACGAGCTCAATACGAGTTTATTTACGGGATTTTGCAGCACGAAACCACCGCCCTGAACTTTACATTGTCGGTGTTGGAACACAGTTACAAATTTCATTTTCCGGATTATTCCGGCGACGTGCGAGCGACCCTGGAAGACGTAAGCAAGTACTTGCTGGCGGCCGATAATGGGCGTGAACTCTACCAAGCTGCCCAAGAGGTGCACACCCGATTCTTCACCTCCGAGGGGGACGGGTCGTGGTTCAGCGAGGGCTACTCGGCGTATAAGTCACAGCGGAAGCCGGTGCAGGACTTCAAGAATTTCGCGGATGCCATCAGCGGAAGCACGGTGCTCGATTTTGGCAGCGGCCGCGGTCATTTAGCTGCGCTGATCGCACGCGCCGGCTACGACTGCTACACCACGGACGTCATGGACTACCGCGGCGCCGACGCTGCACATCTGCCGTTTCGGCAGATGGCTTCGCCCGTCGACGTCCCCTACGCGGACGACATGTTCGACAGTGCGATCGTCAAGACCGTCCTGCATCACGTGGACGAACCCGACTTGATTCCGTTGCTGAAGAATTTGCGACGTGTCGCACGGCGGTTGATCATCGAGGAAGACACCTACGCCGTCCCCGCGGCCCCGCCTGGGGTTGCCGCGGGACAAATTGAGCTGACCGAATTCACCAAGCTGGACGAAAACGATCAATTTCGCGCGCTCGTGCTCATCGATTTCTTTGGCAACGCCGTCGCCCAGGGTCTTGTCGATATGAATTTCGGGTGTCAATTCAAGCGTGTCGACGAATGGCACTCAATATTCAAGAGCCTGGGTCTTCGAGTCGTCGATACCGACGTCGTGGGCTTCCGCCCGGGCAATATTCACAAAGCCTGTCAGGTTCGCTTCGTGGTTGATCGCGAGGAGTTTTAAGCCGGTCGTTCAAGCCCAGGTTGATCGGGAAATGTGGAACTGGTGCGCTAGGCGGAATCCACCCCGTCGCCGCAGGATCGGCACGACCTGATCGATGAACGTCGTAAGCTCCTGCGGCAGCGTCGATCCCAGGACGGTGAGCCCGTCGACTGCGCCTGCGTCCTGCCCACGCGATCACATGATCGGCCAGCTTCTCCGGCATGCGGCTCAATGCGGCGCAGTCCGAAGACGCCACCCACGAGCGTTGCCGTTGCCGGCGCACCGGCAATTCGGCGCCTTCGCTTCTCACGTCGGCCACTGCAAGGGCATGGCGGTCGGGCCGAGTCGGGTGCTGTCATCGCCGACGTTCAACTCGACGTGGCCCGGCGCCACGGTGAATCCGGGGATACGACGCACGAACTCGGCGACGAGGACGCTCAGCTGTACTCGGGCAACGTGCATTCCGAGACATCGCCGCGACCCGGATCCGAATGAGTAGTACGGGCGGCCGTGGACTTTGTCGTCGCTGTAGGTTATGAGGTAACCGCCGTCCAAATTCAACGTGCGCAATGAGAGTTCCAGTTCGGTTAGCGGCGGCACCTTTACCCCAGCGATGGTGATCTCCTCCAGGGTGACGCGCGGGCAATAGCCGATCGGAGAGTAAAGGCGCAGCACCTCGTTGATAAACGTTCCGATTTGATCGGGGTGGCGGATGAGGAGTGCCCGTAACTGCGGGTCGGTGGCCAGCTCGAACAGGGCAAAACCGATTCCCGCGGTCGTCGTCTCGATCGCCGCACCGAACAGGAGCAAGCCAAAGCTCAGTATTTCCACTTCCTCGAATTCACCGCGGAGGGCGGCAATGATCCCCGGCGGCCTGGCTGTGGAAATTGCTTGGCTGACGTATTCGATCAGGTCGGCATGGAAGGGCGCGCTCCTAGGGAATTCCGCTTGCCGCGCCAGTAAATACAGCAGCCTCTCAAGACTGCCCGCCGGCAATCCGAGCAGCGTCAGCAATGTTTGGGCTGCCAGCCGGCGGCCGATCTCGCCGACGGCCTCGCACTGGCCCTTCTCGGCCACCGCGTCGACGAGCGCCACGGCGTGCTCCTGGATGGATGGCATGAGCCACGCCAAAGCTCGTGGCCTGAAGAGCGGGTCCAGGAGCGCCCGGTACCTGGCGTGTTGGGCGGGTGCCGCGCCGGTGGGCACCCAGGGGTGAGCGTCGTCGTGGCCCCGCATCGGATGGGTGAGTCTGGTCGTGTCGTGCAGAAGCGCCACGATCTCCTCGGGTCGCGTCGGGCAGATCGTGCCGCGGCGGGAAACGACCAGCGGGCCGGTTAGCCGCGCCTCGATCTGCTCGATGCGCTCATGAGCCCGGCTCAACTGCCATATGAGCCGTGTGGTCATGTTGCGTCTCCGTTGCGCCGCAACGTAGTTCGGTTGCAGACTCTCGCCGAGCGCGTCGCCTGCTGCGCGACCTTAGCCTTCGCGTGCGCCGCGGCGCGGGCCTGATGAGGCGATAGAAATCCTCCGGACATGTCGCCGTCGACCTCTCGGCCGTTGTCGGACCTTCGGGTAGAGGTCCGGAACTATCAAGCTTAACGGCTGGTGAACCGCCCGGTGGGTCCGGAGACTCCGGAAATGCCGGAGCGATCAGCCGCGCTCAACTTCCTCATCTGCGGAGTGTCGAGGATCAGCCGAAGTAACTGTCAGGCATCAGCCGAAACACCGTGAGGCGTCAGCCGAGACGAGATGCCAGCCATCAGCCGACGTCCCGGGAACAGAGTGGGGCGGGCGGGGCTCGAACCCGCGACCAACGGATTATGAGTCGCTCGGTCTAGCGGGATAGCAAACCCGATTGGATCGCTCGGCGGTCTAATTTCGGCTCTAATACCCTAGTCAGCATGCCTTTCGGATTTGAAAACGGCCCCTTACTCGCAAGCTTGGCGAACGCCGCTGGCTGACAAGTTGGCGCAGGCGTGACGACAAAACACCGACAAAACGGCACACAGGGGGTTGCTGGCACCCAGGGCGGACAACGTGGACCAAACCAACGGAGCACCCTGGGCCAACGCCAGCGCTACATTTTTGACCGATTGGAGCTATCCGTGTAGCTTGTAGTACGAGATACGCAGGAGGCCGGTATGCCGGAGGAAGATACAGGGGTCACATCTGAGGCGAACGTTGTCGAGGAAGACGACATCCAGTCCGATATGTTTCAAGTCTCGGTGAAGGGCACCGGTGTCGAACTGACGAGGACTGTCGACCAGACCACCGCACTAAGTGTCATCGCAACTGTTCTGGGTGGTGGCGCCACACCACCCACGGCCGTAGTCGCTCCGCGGGTGCCAACGGCAGCTCCCGTAAGTAGCCATCGCGCTACCCGAGACGAGCCTGCAGCGAGCACGGACGGCCTCGACCACATGACCATTGGTGAATACATTGACGATTGCGGCGCCCAACCATTCCCTGCCAAGATCACTGCGATCGGTCGTTTCCTTGAACTGAAGCTCGGACAGACCTCGTTCACTAAAGAAGAAGTCAGGAGTCAGTTCCGTCCAGCTGGAGAAGCCCAGCCCGCAAACTTCCATCGTGACTTCGGTGAAGCGATCGCGCAGCGTTGGATCGCGGAGGAGCCGAACGAAAAGGGCCAGTATTTCGTCACGAAGACTGGCAAAGCCGCTATCGCTGCCAAGTTCGACAAGTCAACCCGTAGGGCGGCACCAGCACGACGCAAAAGGGCCACGGGCAAATCTGACAACCGGGATTCCAGCTCGGCCGACAACAGCGACCTTCAGGAACTGGATGACGAGTGAGCAAACCTCCGATCAAGTCTGTCGCTGTAAGGGTCCAGCTTCTAGGCACCGCGGATCAGACACTCGCCCTAGCTCGTATAGTCGAGGCGCGAAGCAATGGCGGTATTGTTCGCCCACGGGACGTGGCCGCGATGTTCGAGAATCTGGGGTTGCCCGGTCCGTCGAAAATCGCAAACGCCTTCGCATCGTTGTCCAAGGCCGGACTCATCACCAAGGCGGGCGGCCAAGGGCTATATCGCATTACACCGCTAGGCCGACACCATTCGAATAGCGTTGTCACCGAGTCCGAACTTCACGAACTGCTGGCAGAAACGCAGAGCTACGGCGGTGCGCTGCTTGGAGCGGTCGTGCACACGCTGGTGCCACCGACCCTAGCGCCCCCTGCGATTGTCGCTCCTGTTACACAGTTCACCGAGACGTATCCGTTTGACCTAAATGTATTCGGCATGACGAGGTTTCCCGACGATTCTGGCGGTGACCCCGTAGACGCTGCGCTGTCCGCCGCACGCACCGAAGTTGAGCGGCACGGCCTTAACTTCCATCTGGCTTCCGACCGCGCCATGTCTGACGACCTGTGGACCAACGTGGCAGCACACATGTGGGCCAGCCGGTATGGAGTTGCTTTCTTCGAGGACAGACGCGGACGCGGGTTGAACTACAACCTCACCATCGAAGTCGGGAGCATGATCATGACGGGACGCAGATGCCTACTCCTCAAAGATAATTCGATCAAGTCGATGCCAACCGACCTTGTCGGCATGATCTACAAGCCCGTCGACCTCGATGAGACCGATACGGTGACAAACGCGGTAAATGACTGGGTCACAAACGATCTGAACCTGTCGGCGTAGTCAGTCCAACCTTACTGCGGAGGAGGATCCAATGGACATCGCGAAGATAGCCGGGCTCGTCCTGACGACTGTGGGTCTCATCGCCGGATTTCTCTATTTCAGAGCGGGCAGGCAACGCAAGAAGATTCTGTTCGATACGCGATCCCTCAAACTTATAACCGCCGAGTTAAACGATGAACAAAACAAGCTCGAGATCGTATACGGCCATCGGCGCCTTGATCAACCGTACGCGGTCGACGTTGAACTTACCAACATTGGACACAGCGACATCGGGGCCAAGGACTTCGATGGTGACGGTGCGTTGCAGATTTCTATTGGCGCGGAAATCATTTCACGAATGCAGCTTGAAACATCCAATATTACAAAGCTCAACTTCGATGAGACCGAGCAATCGATAAACGTAAAACCGGCCAAATTTGGGCGAAATCAAGTCCACCGCGCCCGAATCTTGGTCGATGGGAAGCCCGAGGTTACTATAGGTGAGCAGCATCCACTGCTGAATACAGATATAATTACGACCGCAGGGCTTCTGGCTCGCTATCGTCCTCGTGGCAGACAACTATTTCGCACATTCGCTGCATCAGGATTCATTGCAGTTATCTGCTCTCTTGGCACGGAAATCTGGCAAAATGGGTGGAAGGCAACCATTCTCGAAGGAACATCGTTCAATGTTTGGAACATATGGGAAAGCCAATCCAAAGTACCCCATTGGGTAGGGTGGTTGTTGATAGTCCTGATTGCTGTCGCGGCAGTTTCGGGTATCGCTTCACTGTATTTGTACACACGCATATGGGGGCTGGAACAACGGGCTGAATTCATCGAATCTGACTAGCCTCAACCCCTCGCCCGTTCAATCGGCACAACCTTTGCTTTCTCGGTGTTTTCTGCGACTGGCCGCGCGAACGCCGGTGCCGCCGTCCCGTCCTCGCGGATGTAGTCCGCGTAGGTGGTCAAGGTCAGTACGAAACTGGAATGCCCCAGCCACTTGGACACCTGCATGTAGTGCTCGCCCGCACTTAAAGCCAGCGTGGCGAAGGTGTGCCGCAGGTCGTGGAACCTAACGCTACCGAGGCCTAAGGCCTTGCAGGCGGGCTGGAAGTAGTTGTGGTACAGGTTGTCCACCACAATCGGCTTGGCCCAATCGAAGTCCTCCACCTCTACGGTCTGCTTGCCGGGCGAAGTGCCCCGTAGGTCTTAATCCTTAGCCTGCGGGGCACTTTCGGGCTGTGGCCAGTTGCGCAGGCGATGCAAGCTTGCGCGTACAACGTTCCTAAACAGCGAATGTTCTTCGACATCCACAGGGTCATCATCCTCAACGTAGATCGTGAGGTTGAAGTAACGTACGGTGGTTGTCTCACGCTCTGCGAGCGTTCGACGCTTGTACGGCCCACCTTTTAGCACCAGTTCCCGTGACGCGTCGAGGTTGTCGATTACCCGCACGCGGTCTCCCTCGGCAACAAGCTGCGCTGCGATGGCCCGCAGCGATTCAACCCGATTCATTCTGCATCCCTGGGGCTACGTGTTGACATACTCGTCAACGAGTGTCAGGGAGTTGGGGTTGAAGCCTTCCTCGTCTTGTGTCGTGTCCCAAAGGATCACACCTTTTGCTTCAAGCCACACGATGAAATGGGCTAGGCGATCTTCAAGTTTCACTCTGCATCCTCGGCGTAGATGGCATATGCGCGTGTTTTCTCCTTGTGTTCCTATGCCGCCCACCTTGAGCGGTCGCGGCCGAGACTATCCCTAAAAATTGCCCGGCGCAATGAAACCTGTTGCAGTGCAAGTAAATTAGTCCGGCAGTTTCTTTGCTGTTGGCTCCTGCATGCGTGTACTAGCTACCAGAAACGCCGGGGCCTGCGGAAACGGGTTTTGCAGCGGTCCATATGCATGGTCGCGCATGTTAGCCACGCGGACCGAAAAATTCTGGCGTGTCGGTACGTGCATTGCGGCCGACCGTGTGCGATTCTGTTCGGCTGCCCAGGAGAAGGGAGCCACAGACGATGTGACAGCACGGGAAAGGAATCGACGTGGAGGACGAGGAACAGGAAGAGGTAGAGCGGATACAGGTCTGGGTCAGCCGGCTGCAAGCTTTTGCGGAGTCGCTGGACGACCTTGAGGGCACCACACCCACCGACTTCTGCGAAAACGCAATCAACGCATGGCAGAACACCGTCATGTCGGATAGCCCGCCGCCAGCCAGTCCCGCGATGCTTGTCATCATCCAGGTCATGGGTGCGATGACACAGATTATGAAGAATGTGGCGCTGGATTGGGTGGACACCGCAGACGTTCGGGACCGGTTGACCCGCGACAGCACCCAGCAGCTTTTGAACGATGCACTGGCGGTCATCGTGTCCGATAGCAACCGTTGGCTTTCCGAGGGGTTGCCGTCGGCGGATGCCGTTCAGGGACGAATGTCCGCCGCCAGGGAAAACGTGCAGGCTGCGATCGGTGAACTCCAAGAGCGGGATGCCGAGTTGGAGCAGGCCGAGGCAGAGGCGGCCGCAGACCCATTCGGGGCGGTTCTTGGATATCGCGATGACAACCACCCCGATGTGGGTCTCATCTTGGACAAGGTGTGTTCGTTCAGCGAAGCCGAACACGCGCATTATCGCGATGCGCACGAACGGCTTCGGAAAATGCTGGACAGAGAGCTGTTGCGGCACATCTCCGATGAGAGCGATGCGGTGATCGACGCGGTGACGCGCATTTTTCAAGATCTGCAGGGCGACCGCATCTCACTCATGGACGAGGACGCGTGGGATGAGCGCAGGCGCAAGCTTCGCTCGGCGCTGATCTCTTTCACAACCGCGCTACAGATTCACGAGGACCAGACGATTCGCGCCGCTCGGGATGCCTTCGGCCGCAAGATGCCGAAAGAACAGGCGGTGCTGGCCTTGTTCAATGATTTGAAGACAACGTCGTTCGAGTACCGCTGGCTGGGAGAAATGCGTGATGCGCTGTTGCACGGCGACATCAACGCGTTCAAGTACGAGTTCGGCGCAAGCGTTCACAGCGAGCCCACGGTGAATGTGTACATGGATCGCAGGTACATGCTCGGATTCACTAAGGAGTCTAGGAACAAGCCGTGGGTGAAGCGGAGTGAGCTGCAACAGATGACTTCTGATCCCAGTGTGCTGGACATGATCAAGTCGCTTCAGCCTGAATTGGGCAAGTTGCAGGACAAGCTGGACGCAATCCTGTACCCGAACGTGACGGATGACGTCGCTACCGTGCGGGAACTGATCGGCCGATTCGAGGGCAGGCACGGCATGTACGCCCTACAAAACGGTCCCGGCTTCACTCGTCGCACCGGCATACCGCCGCTTCATCGCCTAGCACCGCGTGTGCTCACCTTCGCCGAGACCCACCAACAGGCGGATAGCTGACGGCGCGGCTGCGGACGAGCACCCCGTGCCCCGTTAAGTCACACGACTGACGACAAACCACCGACACAGGGGTCTGCACCGCCACATCAGCGACAGGGCACCGGGGCTAAAATAGCCCGTCTACCTGCGTAAATACCTTGTGGGGCGGGCGGGGCTCGAACCCGCGACCAACGGATTATGAGTCCGCGGCTCTAACCAACTGAGCTACCGCCCCTTTTACCAACCAGCTGCGAATGCGTTCTCCACCGTAACGGAACCCGCCGCGGTGTACCGCAGCCTTGCCCGGCCGGCCGCTGTCGCTCTCACCAGAAGCCTCTGCACGACTGTGAGATTAGCGCCCGCACTGTTCACGAGCGATGCGGTGGTGTGCGGGCTAAGTTGTCGACGGGTAACAAGGACGGGTCTGCTGAATAGGAGTCGTGGTGAGCTGGCAGCAAATCCAGCCGTTCCTGGTGGCGCTGGCCGTCGGGTTACTGCTCGGGCTGGAGCGAGAACGCAGTCACAACCGCAAGCTTCCCGCCGGGTCGCGTTCGTTCGCGCTCCTGTCACTGATCGGGGCCATCGCCGCGAGCTTCAATCAGTGGACCGTGCTGGGCGGTCTCGTCGGTATCGGGGCGCTGCTGGGGCTCGCCTACTTTCGCACCAGCACCAAAGACCCGGGAACCACCACACTGTTCGCCGCGCTCGTCGCCTACCTCCTCGGTGCGGTCGCCTACACCCGCCCGACGGTTGCCGTGGCCCTCGCCGTGGTCGTGGCGGGGCTGCTGGTGTCGAAGACCCGGCTGCATCGTTTCGCCCGCGAGATCGTCAGCGACGTCGAACTAGAGGACGCCATCAAGTTTTTCGTCGTGGCGTTCGTGATCCTGCCGCTGCTGCCCAATCGCCCACTCGGACCCTTCGGCGTGCTGAACCCGGAGAAGGTGTGGCTGCTGGTGGTGCTGCTGACCGGTATCGGCTGGCTGGGCTATATCGGCGTTCGAGCGCTCGGGCCCGAACGTGGCCTGCTGGTCACCGGTTTGGCCGGCGGGTTCGTCTCGGCCACCGCGACGACCGCGTCGATGGGCCGGCTCGCCCGAACCGCCCCAAGCTTGCGTGCGCCGTTGGCCAGCGCCCTGTTGGCCAGCCTCGCCACCTTCGTGCAGCTGCTCGTCGTGATCGGGCTCGTCGACGTCGACGTGCTGCGCCGCCTGTGGCCTCCGGTGGCCGCCGCGGCGCTCGTCCTCGTCGGCGTCGCCGCGTTCGTCTACCGCGGCGCCACCCGGGCCCCGCAACAGAAGTCGGAGCAGGGCGACGACACCGCAGCGACCAAGGAAACCCGGCCTTTCACCTTGCGGCCCGCCCTCGTCCTGGCCGCGGTATTGACCTTCGCCCTGCTCGTCGGCCGGTGGGGCGCCGACGAGCTCGGCCCGCAGGGGCTGGTGCTGGCCACGTTCGCCGCCGGTCTCGCCGACGCCCACGCCGGCGCGGTGGCCGCCGCCAGCCTGGCGGCCAAGGGTGACGTCACTGTCGACACGGCCCTGGTCGCCATCGCCGCCGCGCTCGGCTCCAACCTGCTCGTCAAGACGGTGCTGGCCTTCACCGCGGGCGGCCGCCGGTTTGGGCTCGGGTTTCTCGCGGCCACGGCCGCGGCCGCCCTGGTATTCGGCGTCGCGTTGGCCGTGGCCGTGACCGCGGTATGAGCCGAAGCGGGCCTTACATGGGTGCGGGCTGCCCGGGCACCTGCCGTGCGGCTTGATCCTTGAGCCTCGGGATCAGATCCGGCGCGTAGACGTAGATCGCCGACTCGACCTCCCACTCGGCCTGCTTCTGGCTCATCGGCGTGGTGTTGGTGATCATGTTCACCAGCTCCTGAGCCTCGCCGAACGGGTTGGGGTTGGCCCGCACCTGACTGGCGAACCAACGCCCCTCGGCGGCCTCGCTGCAATCGTTGAAATCGGCGTTGTGCACCATCTTGTTCTGCGCCAGCAGCTTGATGTACTGGTCGTCGGCCGGGCTCATGTTGCACGACGCCGATGCGTGCGGCGCCGACAGCACAGCACCGCCGAACATCGCGGCTCCCAGCACGACACCGGCCGCCCCCGCGGCCAGCACTTGCGCGCGCGATCGTGAAGTCGTCACTTTCCCAGACCCCCTTCTGTGGAATTTGCTACTTATCTCATTCGCGCTGCCCATCGATTACCACCGACGACGACCGCGGCAAACGACCCGCCAGTCGAATAATGGATGAACAATCGTTTGCAAATCCGCAAGCGCCCGTTGCATATTCGGACGACAGGCAGCACTTGATGGATGCACTGCCCGTTTCATGGGCAACCATGGGCTTAGCCGACCCCCCAGCGTCGGCGCCCCAATTATCGGTTAGCTGGCACCGCTAACCGAAACCAGTCGACTCCCTACTCGGCCGGCCAGTTGAAGTGCGCGGCCTGATCCTTGATCTTCGGGATCATGTCCGGCGCGTAAACGTAGATCGCCGACTCGACCTCCCACTCGGCCTGCTTCTGGTCCATCGACGTCGTGTTGGTGATCATGTTGACCAGCTCCTGGGCCTCCCCGAACGGGTTGGGGTGGTTCCGTACCTGGTCGGCGAACCAACGCCCCTCGGCGGCCTCGGTGCAGTCGCTGAAATCGGCGTTGTGCACCATCTTGTTCTGCGCGAGCAAGTTGATGTACTGGTCGTCCTTCGGGCTCAGAGTGCAATTCGCCGAAGCCTGCGGCGCGGACAGCACGGCGCCGCCGAGCATCGAGGCCCCCAGCGCAACGCCGGCGGCCCAGACCGATGACACTCGCATGCGCGAGCGCGAACGGGTGGTTGTCATCTCCGGACCTCCCTCTGGCCGGGAGCGAATGCTCTCCGGCGCAATCCAAGCTTTGGTGTGGCGACAATTAGCCGAGACGGCGGTTCGGGCCACGGCTAACAGTCGCGGGTTCGACTGTCTCTAACTCAGGCGGCGCTGCCATCTGAGGATCACCGTCACGCATCAGTTTCGGTGCCGAGATATGAATTTAGCCAGTACCGGCGGCCCGAGCGACGAACTTTTGTTTGCGTGATCGTGTACGGATGGTTAACATTTCCTACTTCGTCCCAGGGCGAACGACCGTCGCCGGACCCACGGCCAGCACGGCGGCCGTTGCCAAGACGGCGGGCGGGTGTCCGGGAGTTGACCAGCGGAAAGTCGGCGCGCGCCGGGCCGTCGGCGGCGCTCCACACGCCGATGCAATCAGTCAGCTGAACACGGTCTGGCCGCCGGCATCCAGCAGATACCGCTCGGTACCCTGCTCGACGCGCGGGGCGTCGGCCCCGAGCGCAACCGCGACCTTGTTGCTTGCGTTCCGCATGATGTCAAAGGTGAGCTCCACGGCCTCGGCGTCCGAGAACCGGGAGCGCACCTCGGCGACATCGTCGGCGGCGAGGTGCGCAGGGGTCCAAATTAACGCATCGACGTAGCGCAGCGCTGCTTTGACGCGGTCGTCGAGCAGACGCGAGGCTTCGAAGCGGCCGATCTCGTCGTACAGCGTCTCCGAACCGCCGGCATCGAGCGCCGTGGCCTCGCGCAGCGACTTGCACAACCGGCAGTTGTGCTGAGCCGCCCCGCGCAGCCGGACCAGCTCGGAGGTGAGCGGATCGAGGCCGCGCATCCGGGCCACCACGGGCAAGAAGTCGTTGAACACCAGATTCGCCGGGTTCGTCGTGTGATCCCACGAGACGCCGTTCACCCAGCCCATGTACTCCGAACCGACGCCGAGCGCCTCCAGCCCGGCGCGCACCCGCGGGACGAAGTCGGCGACATACATCGAGACCACCACGCCAAAGGCACCATCTCCCAAGTGCTTGACCAACCGGGCCCGATGGCCCTCGGTGATCGCGGAGACGTCGGCGCTGAACTGCTCGGCGAAATCGGCGACGACGGCTTCGGCCTCCGATTCGGGCGCGCCGACGTCGACGGGGCTCGGTAGCGGTGGCAGCGACAGCGTCTCGGCGCACACCCGCCGAACCAGGGCCGCGACCCGAGCGTCCGCCGGGGCGCCCGGGGACAGGGCCACCAACCGCGTCAGCTGATCTTCTCGAACCGAAACCGGAGCCGCCATTCGTCACACGCTAGAACGCGGCCGGCGCAGCGGCAATCGCCTATTGAGCCTGGCTGACCGACGACATGTAGAAGTCCGGTATCCGCAGCGACGGCATAGCCGCCCGGGTGGCCCAGTCCGCCCACTCCCGGGGCAGGGTCTTCTCGCTCACCCCGGCCTCGGTGGCCCGCCGCAGCAGGTCCAGCGGGCTCTCATTGAAGCGGAAGTTGTTGACCGCGGCCGTCACCTCGCCGTCCTCGATGAGGTAGACACCGTCGCGGGTCAACCCGGTGAGCAACAGCGTGGTCGGGTCGACCTCGCGGATGTACCACAGCGTGGTCAGCAGCAGGCCGCGTTCGGTGGCCGCGATCATGTCGGCAAGCTCGGCCGATCCGCCGGTCATCACCAGGTTGTCGGCGGCGACGGCGACGTCGGCATCGAATTTGGCGGCCGTCGCACGCGGGTAGGCCAGCGCGTTGATCACCCCGTTGCGGATCCAGTCCACCTGGCCGATCTCCATGCCGTTGTCGAACACCGACATCGTCTCCGACGAGCTGCTCACCGCGACGAACGGCGTGCACGCCAGGCCCGGCGCCATCGGGTCGGAAAACAGGGTCAGCGGCAGCTCGGTGAGCCGCTCCCCCACGCGCGTCCCGCCGCCGGGGGCCGAGAAAGCGGTGCGGCCTTCCCGCGCGCCCCGGCCGGCCATCGACCAGGCCATGTACAGCATCATGTCGGCGACCGCGGAGGGCGGCATGATCGTCTCGTAGCGTCCCGCGGGCAGCTCCACGCTGCGCTCGGCCCACCCGAGCCGCATCGCCAACTCCTCGAGCAACGAATCCATTGGCACGTCGACGAAGTCGGGTGTGCCGATACCGGCCCAGGCGCTCGCGTCACCGCGCTTGCCGTTGATCTCCACCGCCCCGGCCGGCTGCGTGTAGCGTCGGCGCACCCCCGTCGACGACGCCAGAAACGTCGTCGAAACGCTATGGTGCGCAAAGCCGTACAGACGATCGGTGCCGCGGAAGCCGCGGCTCAGGGAATCGGCGACGTCGGCGAACACCAAGGGGCCGGTGCCGGGCGCCGGCGCGTCCCAATCCACGGGCACCCCGGTGTCGGCCAGCAGCGGCGCGGCGTCACCGGCCTCGGGCGCCGAGCGGGCCGCCTCCTGGGACGCCGCCACCAACTCGGGGATCACCCGCGGGTCCACCTCGGCCGAGACCATGGTGCCGATGCGTGCGCTGGACCCTTCGCGGACGATGGAGATCACCGTGATATTGCGGTTGACCGAAACCCCGTTGGTGGTCATGGAATTGCCGGCCCACCGCAGCGTCGCCTCGACCTTGTCGGTGACGAGCACCATGGTCTCGCTGGCGCCACCGAGCTTGGCGGCCTCTTCCAAGACGAGGTTGACGACGTGCTGCGCGGTGATCATCGGCCGCCCTCGGTTCGGGTGTTGAGCACGTTCACGCCCCGGAACAACGCCGAGGGACAACCGTGGCTGACCGGGGCGACCTGGCCGGGCTGGGCCTTGCCGCAGTTGAAGGCGCCGCCCAGCCGCCACGTCGACGGGCCGCCCACGGCCTCCATCGAATTCCAGAACTCGGTAGTGGTGGCCTGGTAGGCGACGTCTCGCAATTGGCCGTCCAGCCGGCCGTCGCGGATGCGGAAGAACCGTTGACCGGTGAACTGAAAATTGTAGCGCTGCATGTCGATCGACCACGATTTGTCACCGATGATGTAGATGCCGTCCTGGACGCGTCCGATCAGGTCCGCGGTGCTGACGTCCTCGCGGGCGGGCTGCAGCGACACGTTGGCCATCCGCTGAATCGGCACGTGATGCGGGGAGTCGGCATACGAGCACCCGTTGGACCGCGGCTGCGACTGACCCTGTCCGAGCCTCAGCGCGAACACCCGGTCGAGCTGGTAGCCGACAAAGATGCCGTCGCGCACCAGATCCCAGGTCTGCGCCGCCACCCCTTCGTCGTCGTAGCCGACGGTGGCCAGCCCGTGGTCGACGGTGCGGTCGGCGGTCACGTTCATCACCGACGAGCCGTACCGCATGCTGCCGAGTTTGTCCGGCGTGGCGAACGACGTTCCGGCGTAGGCGGCCTCGTAGCCGATGGCGCGGTCGTATTCGGTTGCGTGGCCGATGGATTCGTGAATCGTGAGCCACAGGTTGGTGGGGTCGATCACCAGGTCCGTGCGGCCCGCGGTGACGCTGGGCGCCTTGACCTTTTCGGCCAGCAGCGACGGCAGCTGTGCGAGCTCGTCGGTCCAGTTCCACACGTCGTCGCCGGCCAGCACCTCCCAGCCGCGTCCCATCGGTGGCGCCAGCGTGCGCATCGAGTCGAAACTGCCCGCGGCGGGGTCGACGGTCACCGCCTCCAGCGACGGCTGCACCCGGACCCGCTGTTGGGTGATCGACGACCCGAAGGTGTCGGCGTAGAACGTCTGCTCCTTGACGGCCGTGAGAACCGCCGACACGTGGTCGACGCCGTCGGCGCTGAGCAGCCGGCCGGAGTATTCCTCGAGCACGCCGATCTTGTCGGTCGCCGGGATGCTGAACGGGTCAATCCGATAATCCGAAACCCAGGTGGCATCGGCATAGACCGGCTCGGGCGCCAATTCCACGCGCTCACTGTTCAGCGTCGCCAGGGTGGTGGCCACCTGCACGGCACGCCGCGCGGTCTCGGCAGCCACCGAGGGCGCCAGCTCCGCGTGTGAGGCGAATCCCCACGTGCCGTCGACGATCACCCGCACCGCCAGCCCCACCTCGCGATTGACCACCGCCGTCTCCAGTTCGCCGTCGCGCAACTGGATGATCTCGGTCAGGACGCGGTGAACTCGCAGGTCGGCGTAGCTGGCGCCGGCCGCGGTGGCCGCCGACAGCGCGGCGTCGGCCAGCTGGTGCCGTGGCAGGTTGAGGAAGTCGGCATCGATCCCCCGGTTCGGTGTCACGGGTCCACCGTAACGGCCGTTCACGCCAAACCCCGGCGCCGCCCGCTTTAATTACCTCCATGGCCAGCGGCGCCCTGCGGACACAGCCTCGCTCCACTGCGCTGGGCTACGCCCTGCTGGCGCCCAGCCTGTTCGGCGTCGTCGCCTTCTTGCTGCTGCCCATCCTGGTGGTGATCTGGCTGAGCCTCTACCGCTGGGACCTGCTGGGCCCGCTGCGCTATGTGGGCCTGGCCAATTGGCGGTCGGTGCTCGCGGATCACGGCTTCGCCAACTCACTGATCGTGACGGCACTCTTCGTGGCGATCGTCGTTCCGGCCCAGACGGTGCTGGGCCTGGTCGCCGCGTCCATGCTGGCCCGCCGGCTTCCCGGCACGGGCCTGTTCCGCACTCTGTACGTGCTGCCGTGGATCTGCGCACCGCTGGCGATCGCGGTGCTGTGCCGGTGGATTCTGGCCCCGACGGACGGGGCGGTGAGCGCCCTGTTGGGGCACAGCATCGAATGGCTGTCGGACCCCACCTTCGCGCTGCCGCTCGTCTCCGCCGTGGTCGTGTGGACCAACGTCGGATACGTCTCGCTGTCGTTCCTGGCCGGCCTGCTGGCGATCCCCGAGGACGTGCAGGCCGCCGCGCGCACCGATGGCGCCAACGCGTGGCAACGGTTCTGGCGCATCACCCTGCCGATGCTGCGGCCGACGACGTTCTTCGTCCTGGTGACCGGGATCGTCAGCACCGCACAGGTTTTCGACATGGTCTACGCGTTGACCGGCGGCGGCCCCGGAGTAAGCACCGACCTGGTGGCCCACCGCATCTACGCGGAGGCCTTCGGCTCGGCGGCCATCGGGCGCGCGTCGGTGATGGCGGTGGTGTTGTTCGTCATCCTGATCGGCGTCACCATCGTGCAGCATCTCTACTTCCGCCGGCGGATCAGCTATGACCTCACCTAGCCGGCTCATCGTCTACGCGGGACTCGTCCTGGGTGCGGTGATCACGTTGGTGCCCTTCGCCCTTGGCTTATTGACCTCGTTCACCTCGGCGCACCAGTTCGCCACGGGTACGCCCCTGCAGCTGCCCCGCCCGTTCACGCTGGCCAACTACGCCGACCTCGGCGGGGCCGGATTCGGCCGGGCGGCGGCGGTGACCGCCTTGATGACGGCCGTGATCCTGGTGGGCCAGTTGACCTTTTCGGTGCTGGCCGCATACGCGTTCGCGCGGTTGGACTTCCCCGGACGCGACGCGCTGTTCTGGGTCTACATCGCCACCTTGATGGTGCCGGGCACGGTCACGGTGGTGCCGATGTATCTCATGATGGCCCAGCTCGGCCTGCGCAACACGTTCTGGGCGCTGGTGCTGCCGTTCATGTTCGGCTCGCCGTATGCGATCTTCCTGCTGCGCGAGCACTTTCGCATCATCCCGAACGACTTGATCAACGCCGCCCACCTGGACGGGGCCAACACCCTGGACGTGATCGTGCACGTGGTGATCCCGTCCAGCCGGCCGGTGCTGGCGGCCTTGACGCTGATCACGGTGGTCTCGCAGTGGAACAACTTCATGTGGCCGTTGGTGATCACCAGCGGGCACAAGTGGCGGGTGCTCACGGTGGCGACGGCCGATCTGCAGTCGCGGTTCAACTCGCAGTGGACGTTGGTGATGGCGGCGACGACCGTGGCGATCGTCCCGCTGATCGCGCTTTTCGTGGTCTTCCAGCGTCACATCGTCGCGTCGATCGTCGTCTCGGGGCTCAAGTGAGCCGCTCACGCGCCGAGAGTGCGGTCACGGCTCCGATTCCGGGCGCTCCACGACCATCACGGCAATCTCGGTGCATGCCATGACCCGGCCCCGCGTTTCGACGCTGATGGCTTTGGCGCTCGCGCTGGTCGCGGTCCTGTTGGGCGCGACCGCGGTGCTGCTCGACTACTCCGGCCAGCCGGCCGGCGGCAAGACCGTCGTGACGGTGCGGGTCTGGGGCGAACAGATCGCCGCGGCCTACCGGCAGTCGTTCGAGGCGTTCAACCGCACGCATCCCGATATCGCGGTGCACACCAGCGTGGTCGCGTATCCGACCTACTTCGACACGCTGCGCACCGATGTCGCCGGTGGCAGCGCCGACGACATCTTCTGGCTCTCCAACGCCTACCTGGCCGCCTACGCCGACAGCGGCCGGTTGATGGACATCGGCGCGACCCTCGGGCCGGGCTCCGCCTCGGCGTGGGACTCGGCGGTCGTCGACCAGTTCACCCGCGGGGGCGCGCTGTGGGGGGTGCCGCAGCTGACCGACGCGGGGATCGCGCTGTATTACAACGCCGACCTGCTCGCCGCGGCCGGCGTCCAACCCGCCCAGCTGAACGGCTTGCGCTGGGGCACCGGCGGTGACGACACGCTGCGCGCGATGCTGGCCCGGCTCACCGTCGACGCCGATGGACGTCGCGGCGACACCGCGGGTTTCGACGCCGGGCGGGTTCGTCAGTGGGGCTACAACGCCGCCAATGACCCGCAGGGGATCTACCTCAATTACATCGGCTCGGCCGGTGGTGTCTTCCAGCGCGGCGACCAGTTCGCGTTCGACAATCCCGGGGCGGTGCAGGCCTTCCGTTATCTGGTCGGCCTCATCAACGACGACCACGTCGCGCCGCCCGCCTCGGACACCAACGGCAACGGCGACTTCTCCCGCAACCAGTTCCTGGCCGGCAGGATGGCGCTCTTCCAGTCCGGCACCTACAACCTGGCGCCGGTGGCCCGCGATGCCCGCTTTCACTGGGGGGTGACGATGATGCCGGTGGGCCCGGCCGGCCGGGTGAGTGTCACCAACGGCATTGCAGCGGCGGGCAATTCCGCGACGAAGCATCCCGGCGCAGTGCGCCAGGTTTTGGCCTGGATGGGCAGCAAACAGGGCAACGAGTTCTTGGGCTGCCAGGGAGCGGCGATCCCGGCGGTCCTGTCGGCCCAGCCGGTCTACTTCGACTACTGGTCGGCCCGGGGCGTGGACGTCACACCCTTTTTCAGCGTGCTCAACGGCCCGCGCATCGCGGCGCCGGGGGGCGCCGGCTTTCCGGCCGGCAACGACGCCCTGCAGCCCTACTTCGATGAGATGTTCCTGGGCCGTGGCGATGTCGCGGCGACGCTGAAACGGGCGCAAGCGGCCGCCAACGCCGCGGCGCAGCGTTAGCCGGGCAGCACCAGCACCGGCACCGGGCTCTCGCGGATGATTTTGGTGCTGCGCGAACCGAGGAAGACGCGGCGGATGTCGCCGCGCGGCCGGGTGCCCAGCGCCAGGATCTCGCCCTCCTGCCAATCCGCCTTCGCCAGCGCCTCTTTCCAGCTGCGGCCGGTTACCACCTGCAAGGCGACGTCGTCGCTGACGATCTCGTCCGTCTTGAGCTCCTGGAGGATGCCTCGCACTTGTGACGCCCAGGCCTGCAGCACCTGATCCTCGACCTCGAGCCCCACCTCCGGTGGATACATCGTCTTCCCGCGGACCGCGAACGTGATGACCCGTACCGGCACACCGAATCGCTGCCCGAATTCGAAGCAGCGCTTCACCACATCGATCGAGTCGGGAGTGGCCGAGTAGGCGCAGGTGATGCGGGTCAACTTGCCTTGGTGCGAACGGTATTCGCGCGGGCTGATGGCCACCGGCACGGTCGAGGCGTGCAGCAGCCAGTCGGCGGTGGAACCGATCAGCACTTGACCCCGGCCGCCGCTGGGCAACGAGCCCAGCACCAGCACGTCGGCGTCGACCTCCTGGATGACCTCGAGGAGCCCACCTGACACCGATCCGTGCGCGCGGTGCACGTAGTTGACCTCGATCCCGTCGGCCACCGTGGCCATGATCCCGGCGGCCTCGTTCGCCGACTCCGCGGCCAGGGCGTCGGCCCACAGCTCGAACTCGGCGTCGACACGGGCGCGCGACGGCGTCAGCCACGGCTTGGGCACGATGGTCGCAATGGTCAGCGAGGTGCCGCGGGTGCGCGCGATGCGTACCCCCAGGTGCAGTCCCGAGAGCCCGACCTTGCCGGCCCGGTACCCGACGACGACGGTCACAGCGCGTCCCGCTGCAGCGATTCGCTGTTGAGCGCGCTGTGATGGCGGCCCCACACGAAGTAGAAGATTAGCGCGAGCGCGAGCCAGCCGCTGAACGCGATCCAGGTGTACCAGTGCAAGCTGACGAGGATGTATCCGCACGCGAACACCGAAAGGACCGGCGTCACGGGATAACCCGGAACCTTGAAGCCCCGTGGCAGGTCGGGCTCGCGCACCCGCAGGATGATCACTC